>NZ_GL622183.1:0-115445 GCF_000185265.1 Streptococcus oralis ATCC 49296
ACTCATTCTCTCAAGCGACAACTATATTAGTATATCACAGCCATCTGTCTCTGTCAACAGATTTTTTAAACTTTTTTCAAGTTTTTTTAACCGCAATACACCATAGTCCGTACGGGATTCGAACCCGTGTTACCGCCGTGAAAAGGCGGTGTCTTAACCCCTTGACCAACGGACCTGAGCTTTTCAACTCTTTCTATTATACCTACTTTTTTACCTTTGTCAAGGACTTTTTTCAGTGAATTTAATTTTTTCTTTTCTTCACTAACTTAACCACTGCTTCTGTCCGTGCAGTGTGGGGAAACATATCGACCGACTGGATATACTGGAGGTCATAAACTTTTACCAGCTTAACCAAATCTCGTGCCAAGGTCGAAACATTGCAAGAAACATAGACCATTTTTTCTGGGACATAGGTCAGGATGGTATCCAGTAGCTTATCATCTAAGCCTGTACGAGGAGGGTCGACTATCAAGGCATCTGCTCGGTAGCCTTCTTTATACCAGCGTGGAATAATCTCTTCTGCTGTCCCCGCTTCGTAATGGGTATTGTCAAACCCCATTTTTTGAGCATTTCGCTTGGCATCTTCTATGGCTTCCGGAATAATATCCATTCCTCTGAGACTCTTGACCTTCTTTGCGAAGGCAAATCCGATCGTCCCAACACCGCAATAGGCATCAATCAGATGATCCTCTTTGCTGACATCCAGAGCTTTAACTGCTTCACTATAGAGAATTTCTGTCTGCTCAGGATTAAGCTGATAAAAAGCTCGGGGCGAGAGAGAAAACTCATAGTCCAGTACTCCTTCTTGAATGCTCTCTTGGCCCCAGATAATTTCCGTTTTTTCACCATAGATTTCACTTGTTTTTGCTGTATTTGTATTGACTGCAACTGTGACGACTTCTGGAAAATCCTTGACTAGGTCTTTGACTAGTTGATTCAAATTAAGCTGGCGATTCGTGACGATGATTATCTGGACTTGCCCCGTTTTTCTTGCTCTGCGTACCATGATGGTGCGAACACCGAGCGTTTTTCTCTCATCTGTAATTGGAATTTGGTGGTAAGTAAGAAGTTCAGCTAGGCGATTCGCTATCACTTGGGTTTCCTTATCTTGTACCAAGCAGTCTTTTAACTCTACGAGGTAATGAGAGTTTTGCTCATACAAACCTGCCTTGACCTGATTTTTAAATTTTCGAGTCTGGAATTGAAGCTTAGCACGGTAGTACTTTGGTTCCTGCATTCCGATAGTTGGACGGATTTCATAGTTTTCATATCCTGCAGGAGCAAATTTTTTCAGGGCTTGGCGGAGCAGATCCGTTTTGAACTCCAACTGTTTATCGTAGTGGAGGTGCATGATTTGGCAACCACCACATTCATTATAAATCGTACAAGCTGGTACGACTCGAAATTTAGACTTCTTATTAACCTTTAGTAATTTGGCTTCAACAAAGTTACGTTTAATAGAAGTAATCTGACAATAGATATCTTCTCCTTTGAGGGCGCCTGGCACAAAAACGAGGGTTTTCTGGTAGAAACCGATTCCTTCACCATTGATGCCCATCCGCTTGATTTTTAAATGTATTTTTTGTTTGACTTTCAGATTCATACCCCTATCTTATCACATTTTAGGGTATAATAGAACTATGAAAATCACAAAACTTGAAAAGAAAAAACGCCTCTACTTGATGGAGTTAGATGGACAGCAAACCTCTTATATCACGGAGGATACCATTGTCCGTTTTATGTTGTCTAAAGATAAGGTGGTTAGCGCTGAAGAATTGACCGAGATTCAGGGCTTTGCTCAGTTTTCTTATGGTAAGAATCTCGCCCTCTACCATCTATCATTTAAAGCTCGAACCGAAAAGGAAGTTCGTGAGTATCTCAAAAAGTATGATCTTGATGAAAAAATCACAAGTCAAGTTATCGCTAATCTTAAAGAAGATAACTGGATTAATGATCGTCAGTATGCCTACTCTATCATCAATGCAAATCAACTTTCTGGAGATAAGGGACCCTATGTGCTAGCTCAAAAACTGTCTCAAAAAGGGATTGCCAAATCAACGATAGAAGATGTTTCAAAGGATTTTGACTATACAGAAGTTGCTCAACGTGTGGCGGAGAAACTGCTAAAAAAATACACGGGAAAGCTTCCCGCTCGTGCCTTGCAGGATAAGATCATTCAAAACTTGACGAACAAAGGCTTCTCCTATTCTGATGCTAAAAGTGCTTTTGATGACTTGGACAGCCAAGTCGACCAAGAAACGACTCAAGAACTCATTTTTAAAGAGCTAGACAAACAATATGCTAAGTATGCTCGCAAATATGAAGGTTACGAACTAAAGCAACGATTAACTCAAGTTTTAGCTCGAAAAGGCTATGATTTTTCGGATATAGCTAGCGCTCTCAGAGAATATCTTTAATATTTTCGTGTAAAATTCAAAAAAATTAGACCGATTTATGATATAATAGTAAACGATAAACTTATAAATTGTAGAAAGTTGGTTAGTTATGAAACTTCCAAAAGAAGGCGACTTTATTACAATTCAAAGTTATAAGCATGATGGGAGTCTTCACCGTACTTGGCGAGACACCATGGTACTAAAAACAACAGAGAACGCCATTATCGGCGTCAACGACCACACACTTGTTACCGAAAGTGACGGTCGTCGTTGGGTGACTCGAGAACCGGCTATTGTTTACTTTCACAAAAAATATTGGTTTAATATCATTGCCATGATTCGCGATAATGGGATTTCCTACTATTGCAATATGGCAAGTCCTTACTATCTAGATGAGGAAGCCCTGAAATACATTGATTATGATTTGGATGTCAAGGTCTTCACTGATGGTGAAAAGCGTCTCTTGGACGTTGAAGAGTATGAGCGCCATAAACGCAAAATGAAGTATTCTGATGATTTAGACTATATTTTGAAAGAGCATGTTAAAATCCTTGTTGATTGGATCAACAATGGACGCGGTCCTTTCTCAGAGGCCTATGTCAACATTTGGTACAAACGCTACATAGAACTAAAGAATCGGTAAAGTTGTCAAACCGGGGTGAGAGCCCTGGTTTTTTATTTGAAAAACCCAGCCTGGAAGCTGGGTAATTGCTATATATCTAATTTAGTGACAGTAAACTTGATATGGGAATAGTCTTTTTCAACATCCTTATCCAGTAAGAAAGCTGTGGCATTCTTCTTAACCTGAACAAGATCAATGTTCTGAGCTTGAGCTGCATAGACGCATCCACAATAACATTGACGATAGATATCATACTCCTCGCACATCTCCACTGAACGTTTATAGCCTTGATTTTTCTTGAAATCACTTGGAAGATAGTGGGTGGTGTAAATCTTTTGCACATCGATTCCGATGCTGTTGATGGTTTGAGAGTTCTTATGGGGACTGATGGTCAAAGCTGAACCAAAGTAGTCAAAGCCCAAGTCCATAGCTACCTGTGCTGTTTTATCCAAACGGTAATCAAAACAAACCTTGCAACGGTCACCACCTTCGGGTTCTTCTTCCAGTCCTCTGACTAACTTCCGGTATTCATTGGGTTCATAAGGCGCTTCTAAATACTGGACCGTATTTCCTGTCCTCTCATTTAAATCACTGACAAATTTCTTGGTGACGTAAGCTCGCTTGTGGTATTCTGCCTTGGGATGGATGTTAGAATTGGCAAAATAGATGGTCACATCCGCGTACTTGGTCAGATACTCTAGGGTGTAGGTACTACAAGGAGCACAGCAAACATGCATGAGAATAGTGGGACGTTGCTCATTTTTTTCCCAAACTTGAACCATTTTCTGCATAACACGGTCATAATTAATCTTCTGATTAGGATTCATCTTGCTCAGAATTTCTTCTACATCGATCATGTTCTTCTCCTTTTTCTAGTCTTATTTTATCATATAAGTTAGGAGAGCTCAAATCTATTTAGAAGAGATTATCATAAAAAGAAGGGATATGCATTCCCTTCTTTGGTTTTTTTATAAGTTAATTTTACATCATCCCGCCCATCATGCTTGGATCCATGGCTGGAGCTGGGGCAACTGGTTCTGGTTTATTGGCTACGACTGCTTCTGTTGTCAAGATCAAGCTGGCTACAGATGCTGCATTTTGAAGGGCAGAACGGCTCACTTTAACTGGGTCAATGATTCCCTCTTCAATCATGTTGACCCACTCGCCAGTCGCTGCGTTGAAGCCTGTACCAACTTCCGCATTTTTCAAACGATCGATGACAATAGATCCTTCAAATCCTGCATTGTGGGCGATTTGACGAACAGGCTCTTCCAAGGCGCGGAGAACAATATTGCGTCCTGTTGCTTCATCTCCTGTCAATTCCAAATCAGCTACGGCTGGAATGACATTGGCAAGAGCAGTTCCACCGCCTGCAACGATTCCTTCTTCAACGGCTGCACGAGTAGCGTTGAGGGCATCTTCAATGCGGAGTTTCATTTCTTTCAACTCAGTTTCAGTTGCAGCTCCGACCTTGATGACTGCGACACCACCTGACAATTTTGCCAAGCGTTCTTGCAATTTTTCACGGTCAAATTCAGAAGTTGTTGTTTCGATTTGAGACTTGATAACCGCAACACGGTGGAAAATGGCTTCAGGATTTCCAGCACCTTCTACGATAACAGTGCTATCTTTGTCCACAGTTACTCTCGCTGCTTGACCTAGCGCCTCAATAGTAGCGTCTTTCAACTCAAGACCAAGATCCTCTGTGATGACTGTTCCGCCTGTCAAGATAGCGATGTCTTCTAACATAGCCTTACGACGGTCACCAAAGCCAGGGGCCTTAACTGCTACTACGTTGAAGGTTCCACGAATCTTGTTCAATACAAGAGTTGGAAGAGCTTCGCCATCTACATCATCCGCAATAATCAAGAGCGGACGGTTGCTTTGGAGAATGCTTTCTAGAAGTGGCAAGATTTCTTGAATATTGGAAATCTTCTTGTCAGTAATCAAAATGTAAGGATTTTCAAGGTCAGCGACCATTTTTTCGCTATCTGTCACCATGTACTGTGAAAGGTAACCGCGATCAAACTGCATTCCTTCAACAACTTCAAGTTCTGTTTCCATACCACGTGACTCTTCAATGGTGATGACTCCATCCTTGCCAACTTTTTCCATAGCTTCAGAGATGTATTCGCCGACTTTTTCAGAACGAGAAGATACAGCGGCAACCTGAGCGATGGCTTCTTTGTTGGCAACAGGAATGGCATTGTTTTTCAAGGCTTCTACAGCTGCGGCAACTGCAGCTTCAATCCCACGACGAATACCGATTGGGTTGGCACCCGCAGTAACGTTTTTGATTCCTTCGCGGACGATAGCTTGGGTCAAGACAGTTGCAGTCGTAGTCCCGTCACCTGCGATATCATTTGTTTTTGAAGCTACTTCTGATACCAATTTGGCACCCATATTTTCAAAATGGTCTTCCAACTCGATTTCTTTGGCAATGGTCACACCGTCATTGGTAATCAAAGGTGAGCCAAATGATTTTTCCAACACAACATTACGACCTTTTGGTCCTAAGGTTACTTTAACAGTGTCTGCAAGGATATCTACACCACGGACCATCGCTGAACGAGCATCAGATGAAAATTTAATTTCTTTTGACATACTTACTTTCTCCTTCTATTCTTCAATGATAGCCAAGATGTTAGCTTCGCCAACGATGATGTACTTTTCATCGCCATCTTTGACATCAATACCAGCGTGGGCTTCAACTAAGACACGGTCTCCAGCCTTAACGCTTGGAGCAACCAAGTCACCGTTCAAGGTACGAACCCCTTGTCCAGTAGCTACAACTTGGGCTGTTTTTGTTTTTTCTTGGGCTGAGCCCGCAAGGACAAAGCCTCCAGCAGTTTGTTCTTTTTCTTCGATTTTCAAGACCACACGGTCTCCTAATGGTTTCAACATCTGTTTTCCTCCATGATAAACTACATATTATTAGCACTCTTTATATATGAGTGCTAATTTATAGTTCTATTGTATCACTTGGTCAGAAATAGTCAAGAAAAAAGTCTGACTTTCTCAAGATAAAAAGCCTGAGATTGACTCAGGCTCTTCTATGCTTAAAATGGCAATTCTTCCTCTTCCAAGACCAAATCTGCTAAGTCTTGACCTGCGTTATTTTCACGCATGGCACGTTGGGCGCGGCTTTCCAAGAGTTGGAATCCTGTCACGAGAACTTCGGTCACATAGTTAGTCTGACCATTTTTCTCAAAACGACGGGTACGAAGTTCTCCATCCACAGAGATAAGACTACCTTTAGTTGCGTAACTTGCCAAGGTTTCAGCCAATTTCCCCCAAAGAACAAGATTGACAAAATCAGCTTCACGTTCACCGTTTTGGTCTTTGTAACGACGATTCACAGCGATAGTTGCTCGCGCTACTGACTTGTCATTGTTGGTTTTGTGCAATTCTGGTGTAGACGTCAAGCGCCCGATCATGATAACTTTATTATACATATTTTCTTCCTCCTACTTATCTATTCGTAGGAAATCAAAAAAGTTACAGAAATTTGTAACTTTTCGAGGAAAATTTTTTACTTTTTATGAACCATAAATCCAGTCGCCTGTTGATTGGCCATAATAGTCATATCTGTAATCTGCACACGACGGGGTTGACTGGTCACATAGACAACTGTGTCTGCGATGTCTTGAGCTTGCAGGGCCTCAATTCCCTGATAGACGGTTGCAGCACGCTCTTTGTCACCGTGGAAACGTACCGCAGAAAAATCTGTTTCGACAATTCCTGGCTGAATAGTGGTCACCTTGATATCCGTTACGATGGTATCAATTCGCAAACCATCTGAAAAAGTCTTGACCGCAGCCTTGGTGGCTGAGTAAACAGCTGCCCCAGCATAGGCATAGATTCCTGCGGTCGATCCCATATTGATAATATGACCTTGATTGGCTGCTACCATAGAAGGCAAGAAACAGCGAGTAACTGCCATCAAACCCTTGACGTTGGTATCCAACATGGTCAGCATATCCAATTCTTCATAGTCTTGATAGGGAGCCAAGCCAAGAGCTAGTCCAGCGTTATTGACTAATATATCAATCTGCCCTATCGTTTCCAAAATATCGGAGCAGACAGTCTTGACCATGGTCATATCCGTGACATCCAGTGGAAAGGTCCAAACGGTTTGATTAGGAAAAGTTTCTGCAAACTCTGACTTGAGAGTCTCTAGTCTGTCTGTCCGTCGCCCTGTTAGAACGACATTCTCCCCCTGCTCCAGATAAGCACGCGCAATCGCTTCACCGATTCCTGAGGTCGCTCCTGTAATCACTACATTTTTCGCCATCTTATCCCCCTCTATCTGGTCTATCAAATACCGACAATTTCCTAGGCCGTCCAGTGTTTGGCTGGGTCAAATGGAGTTCCGACAACTTGGTCTTCTGATAATTCAATAACCCCACGTTTTAGCGGAGCATTTGGCAAGGCAAGTTCACGAGGGCTGCACATCATACCAAAACTCTTTTCACCACGAAGTTCGCCTGGGAAAATGAGATTGCCTTTTGGCATCATAGCTCCAGGAAGAGCTACAATGGTTTTCAACCCAACACGCGCATTGGGAGCCCCTGCAACGATTTGCACTGTCTTATCACTTGCAACGGCCACTTGACAGATGTTGAGGTGGTCGCTATCTGGATGGGCTACCATCTCAACAATCTCACCAACAACAAACTTAGGTTCCTTGTCATTGACAATTTCTTCTGTAAATCCTTCCGCCTGCAATTCTTGGTTCAAACGTGCTACTTGCTCATCTGTCAAAAAGACTTGACCGCGCTCTGCAATTTCGAACAAACTTGAAACTTCGAAAATATTCCAAGCTACTGTTTCCCCATTATCTTTGAGGAAAACACGGGCTACTTTGCCTTTGCGCTCCACGTCTAGTTTGGCATCTCCGCTGTTTTTCACGATGATCATAAGGACATCGCCAACATGCTCTTTATTATATGTAAAAATCATTCTTTCCTTTTCTCCTATTTCAGTTCTGCTAAAAAGTCGTTAATTTGTTGCTTGCTTTTACGGTCGCGATTGACAAATCGGCCGATTTCCTTGTCCTTTTCTAGCACAACAAGGCTAGGAATCCCGTACACATCCCAGAGTTTGGCTAGATCCATGTACTGGTCACGGTCCACTCGAATAAATGTGAACTCTGGATTTGTCTCCTCAATCTCTGGCAAGGCAGGATAGATATAACGACAATCGCCACACCAGTCCGCCACAAAAAGAAAGACCTTCTTGCCATCTTGCTCGACAAAACCTGCTAGTTCTTCTATACTATTGGGAGTAATCATAAGACTTCCTCCTCATAGACCAGGTCTTCATTTTCATAGACAAAGGTGTAATGACGGCCATCCTCGAAAATGACTCCTCCGACAAGTCGCTCTAGGCTACTTTCGTAGACTTGAACATAGAGAGTCGCAATCTCACCCATATCTGAGAAAAGTTCGCGCACGATAGCGGTCAACTCTTCTTGCGTCTTCATGAGTTTGTGGTTATCTGCTGCTTTTTTAGCCCCTAAAGCAAGGGCACTTAGACCAGCCACAGTCAAGCCAGTCATCCATAATTTCTTAGCTTTCATACCATTCATTGTAACACAAAAAGGGCTCTAGGACAAATAGGGAAGCCGTATATGAGCAAGGAAAATCTCTTCCATTACTGTGGAAAGAAAACTTCTGATTCTTATTGGCAAGCGCCTGAGTTAGCAAGATTTTCCTGAATGAATAAAAAACCTCTGAGATTGTTCTCAAAGGTTCTGATTTTGCTAATTGCTGTTCTCAACTGCTGCAGTAACAAAGGCAGTGTAGAGTTCTTCTGGGCGATTTGGACGGCTGGAAAGTTCAGGGTGATATTGACAAGCCACAAAGAATTTATTTTCAGGAATTTCCACAATTTCTACCAAACGATTGTCTGGAGAAACTCCTGAAAAGACAAAACCTGCTGCCTCAAACTGTTCACGAAAGGCGTTGTTAAACTCATAACGGTGACGGTGACGGCGTTGCACCACTTCTTGATTATGATAAGCAGCCGCTGCTTTAGAGCCACGTTTCAACTTAGATGGATAAAGTCCCAAACGAAGGGTGCCACCCATATCCTCAACATCAACCTGGTCACGCATAATATCAATGATAGGGTATTTTGTATCTGGTGCAAGTTCTGCAGAATTGGCACCTTCAAGCCCTAAAACGTGACGAGCAAACTCGATACAAGTCAACTGCATTCCCAAGCAGACTCCCAACATTGGAACATCATTTTCACGCGCATAACGGATGGCTTGGATTTTCCCTTCCGTACCACGTTGGCCAAAACCTCCTGGTACGATGATTCCGTCCGCATCAGACAAGAGCTCTGCTACATTCTCTGCTGTCACATCATTGGCATTGATCCAATTAATCTTCACTTCTGCGTCGTTGGCATAACCAGAGTGTTTCAAGGCTTCAACCACTGAGATGTAGGCATCTTGCAACTCCACATACTTACCAACGAGGGAAATCTTAACTTGTTTTTTCAGGTTCATGACCTTGTCCACCATGGCTGACCACTCTGTCATATCCGCTGCTGGTGCATCTAGTTTCAAATGGTCACAAACAATTTGGTCCATACCTTGTGCCTGCAAGTTCAATGGAATTTGGTAAAGGTGTTCGACATCCAAAGACTCGATAACGGCTTCTGGTGCCACGTCACAAAACTGAGCTAGTTTGTTTTTAATGCCTTGACCAGCTGGTTTTTCTGTACGAATGACCAACATATTTGGCTGGATTCCCAAACCGCGTAATTCTTTTACAGAATGTTGAGTTGGCTTGGTCTTCATCTCACCTGCAGCCTTGAGATAAGGAAGCAAGGTTGTGTGGATATACATAACATTATCCGCACCCACATCTGCCTTCATCTGACGAAGAGCCTCTAAAAATGGCAAGGACTCGATATCCCCAACTGTTCCACCAACCTCTGTGATAATGACATCAGAGTCGGTCGTTAGAGCGGCACGCTTGATTTTTTCTTTCAAAGCATCTGTGATATGAGGAATAACTTGAACAGTTGCCCCAAGGTACTCGCCACGGCGCTCCTTACGAAGAACTTCACTGTAAATTTTACCAGTTGTCACGTTGGAATATTTGTTGAGATTGATATCGATGAAACGTTCATAGTGCCCCAAGTCCAAATCTGTCTCAGCCCCATCATCTGTCACAAAGACTTCTCCGTGCTGGTAAGGACTCATGGTTCCCGGATCGATATTGATATAAGGGTCAAACTTCTGAATGGTTACTTTGAGACCACGATTTTTCAAGAGACGCCCCAGACTTGCTGCGACAATCCCTTTCCCAATAGACGACACCACACCACCAGTTACAAAAATATATTTCGTAGACATAAATTCCTCTTTCTAAAATGCTCAAGGTCTTGTTAACTACGAGGGGAGATAGAAAACAAGACCCTTATGAATAACGACATTTCAAGAAAACTTCCTGAAAAAACAAAAACAGCTCCCTAGTAACTAGGGAGCCCCGACCTCTAAAAGAGGTGCCCGAACAATATAATACCTCAAAGCAGATCATTTGTCAACCCGAATTGGTAAAAGATCAAAAAAGGAGATTGTTTTCAGAAAAAAACTAAAGATCCGCATTCAAACGGGCAACACGCTCAAGGAACAAAAAAGGAGATCAGGCGATCTCCTCTGTGAAGTCTTTTACTCTTCTTCACTCGTTTCAGCTTCATCGTCAGAAAACTCGTCGTCTTCTTCGTTGAGATCCACGTCTTCACCCAAGTCATCAGGGGCGATTTCGTTGATTTCCGCATCATAAGCTTCCACTTCATTTTTCTCATCATCTGGATTTTCATCATCATATGAAAGAGCTGGGTCTGCTTCGTATGCATCTTCGTCTTCTGGATCATCTGCATTGTAGTCAATGGCATCTGAATCACCATCCATAAAGGCATTGACACGTTTTTTCTTAGCTTTTGGTGCTACTTCATCGTCGTCACTTTCTTCAAGAGCGATGATTTCTTCGTCGATTTCGTCCACACCATACCATGAACGAAGACCCCATTTGTTGTCCCCAAGTGAGATGAAGCTACCGTCAAAGTTCAACTCTGTGTAGAACAAAGGCAAAGCTTCGCGGATATCGCTGTTTGATGTTCCAAGGTAGTTTTGAATTTCGTTTACAAGATCGCTAAAATGCATCTCATGATCGCGACCACGAAGTTCCAAGATAGCACGCGCTACCTCAATCATAGATAGTTCACTTTTTTCTTGCCCAGCAAATACTTCTAATTCCAAAGCGTTTCTCCTCATTTTTACTACTATCGCCAGAGCGAACAGACTCTGACCTCATTTTATCATGTACTCTTTATTGTACGATAATTTTGCGGAATAGTCAAAGGTTAAATGGGGGAAAGTGACAGGACTTTTTATTTCTTTGCTACCCAGCCAATTGTGTCGATGGGTGGGTTTTCAGTGTCAATCCAGATGAATTCGATGAGATAATGTATGAAAATTAAGCTGCAATGTTGTACTTCTCAGAGCGGTTCGAACTTACATAATTTGTTATATAGTAAGATAAATTTCCTTAGAGATATTAGTCTCGATCTGTTTTGATATCAAAATTAATTAAATTAAAATTTCAGTTGGCTATTTCGAAAATAGTTATCATCTATAAAATCTAATACTTCTGTAATACTACAAATTAATGATTCATTTTTTTGTTCTGACTGATTAGATTTACGTTTAATAATATTAAGTGAAGAATAGACATAGTCTAACTTATATAATTCTTTAGATAATCCTAAAGTTTTTATATACTTCTCCGCCAAACTTCTTTGCACTTCTGAGATATCATTATTCGTTACAATCGCTCCTCTATTATTTCTATAAAATAATTTTTTATACTCTTCACCTAAAGGATCCAAATTAGAAGGAAGAGGTTTTTTATTTTTGGTTGTATTACATATTGGACAACTTAATGCCAAATTATTATAGTCATCTATTAACGCTTTATTGTCTATTTGACTTTTAATATGTTCTATATGGAAACTAGCTGCACCATATCGCTTACAATTCCACCCACAATATATACACTTCCCTTCAAAGTCTTCCACTAAATATTCTTTTAATAATGATCTCTGACTTTTAACAGAATACTTTTCAATAACATTTTCTCGTCTATGTGGTAAAGATTCAAATCCTCTATAATCTTGCTTATATAATTTCCTGATATAATTCACTATACATCTCCCGATTCATCAATAATTTTATAAGCCTTTTCTATTAAACTGTCTAAACGATCAGCAACATCATCATTTAAGAGTCGAGGCTGATTAATAGAAAATTGATGTTCTATTTTAGTTTCATTAATTGCTACTTCCGTTGAAAAAGCATCTGATTTCTTTAAACCTTGATTTACTCTCTCTAGTGTATTGATGTTTTCTATCCCTAATTTAACTTGCTCATCAATATATTCTAACATACTATCTATTTCATCTTCCTTAGTGAATACCTCTCCATTCAGAGAGTATCCATCTTTAGAAAATTTTTTCTCTACTGACGAATCAATTTGGACATCATCACTATGTGAAGTATATATACAAACAGGAAAAAGTGGATTTTGCTTTTTAATAGTTTGCCATAATTCAATAGCATCACCATAAATGTTACTATTAGTTAAATCATAATCCAAAATAATTCCATATTTTTCTTGTGAATACAGTTTTTCCAAGAACTTTTCCTTAGATTCTTCATTTATTACTCCCAAAAACTCAATACTATAGCCCTTTTTAGAAAATTTTTTCTCCAATTCTCCTAATGTATAAATAGTATCTTCATCATCATCAATATAATAAATTATTTTTTTATCAAACATTCTATTTTATTCCACCTTTTAAGGTCATTTTAATTTTAAACCCTCTTTCACCAGGCTTAGACAGCAATTCTTTATCTCCTTTTAGATTAGATATAACTGAAGATAAAATTGACATCCCCATACCAGTTCCACCTTTATTATAAGATTTATATGGCTCAAAAATCATATCTGACTTTTCAATTTTCTTATTTAAACCATTGCCATTATCTTTATAAGTAATGCTAATAAGTACATCATCAACAACTTCTAAAGCAATATTGATAACTCTATGATTAATTTTATTTGGAGATTTAAAACTTTTATAAGAATTAGTTATTAAATTTAGGAAAATACTATCTAACTGCGTCTCGCTTGCATAAACATAAACTTTTTTTATTTTCTCAGGTAATTCCTCTAAAGAAGATTTACCATTAACCAAATAGTCATATGAATAAAAATTATCTTTAATTGAATTATCCCACCAAGAATAGACTTTAAAAAGATAAGAAGGTAGATTAATTTTTTCTTTCTTATCCCTCGTCGGATTATTAACACTACTTTCTATGAATCCTAGTATATTGGTTGCCTTTCGCTCAACCGCCTCTGAAAAGTCATATAAATTATATCGTTTCTCAATGTTATGAAAATCAGACTTAAAAAGTTTTGAATAATAATCTCCTGTATCTTTTAAATTTTGAGGAATCATTTTAAAGAACATCTTATCATTCTTAATTTGATGCGCAAAAGTTGACATAACAATACCTTGAGTCGCCATAGTTCGTAATGTATCACTCTCGCTAACAAGTGAACTATTTTCTTCAGCCGTGGTATCCTGTAATGAATACATTTCAAATAATGATTGTGGATTAGAGACCAATGCTTCATATTCTGGATCTTGATATAATTCTTTTAAGTTACCTTGGTGTTTATTAACAAGACTATCTAATTTTTTCTTTGTTTTTTTCCCTTCTTCACTAAAATGTTGTACATTTGCTTGCTCTTTTAAAAAATCATTATACAAAATAATAATTTCTGAACGTATTGAAGAAAAATCTTTTACAATTCTAAAAATAATACTTTCAAGATATTCAAATTCCGCACTATTTTTTAAACCTTCGCGATTGGCTTGATCTTCGAAACCACCATTCTTTTCCTTAGTGATATTTACATAACCACTTAATTGATTGGCTTGCATAATATAACCACTACGGGCAACCCCAGCTGGGTTTTTTGCACGCTCATTTTCAATTCCTAGCCAATCAAATCCTATAGTATCAATCTCTCCGTATGGTCTAATCCTAAAACCATCTCGATACAATAGAATTCCAGGTTCAATATCAACAGTATTTGTTCCCATTGCTGGTTTCTTTAAAAAAGGATATTTATTAGAACCTGTTTTCTTTGTAAAATAGAGAACTCCATCAAAATCGCCTATAGGATTATTAGGCATATTATCAGTAACATACTCTGAAATTTTGAATTCTCTTTCAAAATGATATCTATTTCTCTTTCTACCATTATTATCTTGAATGTAGTCTTTTAATTTATCAAATTTCGCATTTACAAAATCTGGTGGTAACTGATTAATATCAATTTCATCAAAATATCCATCTAAAACTAACATATCACTATCATGTGAAAAGACAAAAGAAACCTCCGCATCTGTTGAAACATCGGATAAAGATGGCTCTATTTCTTCTTTTTCTTCAAAGTAGTCTAATATAATTCTAAATTCGCCTGACTTCTCTAATTTAAGGGGGTTTTTTAACTTATTTAAGGTAAGCTTCAACAAAGA
Organism: Streptococcus oralis ATCC 49296; assembly: GCF_000185265.1. Classification (GTDB taxonomy): domain Bacteria; phylum Bacillota; class Bacilli; order Lactobacillales; family Streptococcaceae; genus Streptococcus; species Streptococcus oralis_BC. The sequence goes on from NZ_GL622183.1 coordinate 14,650, forward strand.
ATAATTTGTTCCTGACTGCCCCTTATCTGATAGTAACCATTCATCTTTCAACTCACTGGCTATTAAAATTGTTCCTGAACATTTTGGGTTTTCTAAACCTCTATTTGTATACTCTGAAATGAACTCATTCAATGATAATTGTTCAATATTTACTTTTACAGTATCTAAAGCTTTCCCTGTTATGAAGTTATTCCAATTTATACTAAATCTATATGCTTCACTACCATTTGAAGTAATAACACAGCTTATATTCCCAAGTCTACCAAGTGATAATCTTCCTATTCCCATAGAACCATTCATCACACGTTCAGAATCTAGGTGTTTTATTGAAGTAATATAAGTCTTATCATCAGTCCCTAATGTGAAAAAGACATTAATGATTTTATCCAAACTCATCCCTTGACCGTAGTCAATTATTTCTAAAGAAGTAGCTCTCTTGTCTTTTCTTTCATTAATAATTACATCTTTTCCAATTATTCGAATATTTACTTGATTCGAAAATGCATCGTAACTATTTTTTACTAATTCCAATATTGCACTTCTGTAATCTAGTACATTATCTCTCCCTAAAAGATTTACAGTTCTGGTTGTTGATTTAAAGCTCACTTTTTTCACAATTTCAGCCATTGTTTATCCCTCATAATCTTATTGGATAGTTTTTTATATCATTCACAGATATACGGATTGATTTACCACTCGCATTAATTGCTCTAGTTTCTATATAATTATAAAAATCTTCTGATTCAAGAATATTTCTTGCATAATCTAGTCCTTCTTCCGCTATTGGAATAATATAAAATCCTGAATATGGTATTGTCTGAGAATCTAACTCGTATACATTTATTTTCTCAGTAATTACCGATGAAATCATTAATTTTTCTTGATTCATGAATTTTAAGCCTTGTGAGCGGCCATACTCAAACCATTCCCCATCAGATTTTCTATTATCTAAAACCTCTTTCCATCCTCTAAGATATCTAGTTGCTTTAGGAAATTTTATTTCAAATTCTTCTCCCGAATATCTCATAAGTTCATTATTTACAAATTTATATGGGAAAATAATTTTATCTATAATATTTTTCGATAACTTTCTTGGACTAGCCGCAGGTTTTAAAATTTCATCCTCTAAGTCCAAATTTTCCGGCTCAGGAATTATAAATACCTTATTAGACAATGTAGCTACGCTGTTTGAGACTTTAAATAACTCTCCAAAGGTTAACTGATTGGCTTTAAATTCGATATTCTCAATAAAATACCATTTAGATCCCAAATCTTCTTTTTTTATAAGAAAAGATTTGTTAAAATCACTATCAATATATTCTAAGTATTTACTTATCCTAGAATTGTCAATAACTATAATTGCTGATGATGTTAAAATTTTTCCAAAAATATGCGTATGTCTATAGTCAATTAATTGTAGAATATTCTTTTTAAAAATTTCTCTTAGATTTTCAGCAAAAACATTTTTAAATATGCTATTAGGGATTAGATAACACATTTTTCCTGTTGTTTTTTTTAAATCTAGTAAACTCTTTTCAATAAAAGCATAACAATAATCAAACTTACCTTTTTTACAAGATATAAAATTGTTTTTTAAGAATTTTCTATCCAGAAAATTAAGTTCTTGATAGGTGATGTATGGAGGATTACCAACAATAAAATCAAATCTCATTTTAAGATTGTATCTTAAATAATCATCAGAAAGAATTTGCCAGTTTACCTCTTGAATTCCGTATTCCAAAGCAATATTATCTAAGTTTTTTAAACAATTTTCCTTTAATTGATGGTCAATTTCAAAAGCAACAAAGTATTTTTCTAAATCAGATTTTATGGATGAAATGGAATATCTGTACTTAAGTGCTACTTCAATGTATCTTTTAATTGCTACACACAAAATATTTCCTTCACCTACAGAATTCTCTAAAAAATATTTTTTAAGTATATTTTTCCCATCATATTCTACCTTATCAAGCATAAAATGAACATATTTTTCAGGGGTAAAAACTTGGAATTTTTCCATATTCGTTATTTATAGATCGCTTTCTAACGTTTTATTTATTATACCAAAAACCCCAGCAAATTACCGAGGTTTCTGTGTTTATTTCACGAGTTTCTTCATCTCATCAATACGTGCGACGGTCGCGTCGTATTTAGCTTGGTAGTCGGCTTGTTTGTCGCGTTCTTTTTGGACGACTTCTGGTTTGGCGTTGGCTACGAAGCGTTCGTTAGAGAGCTTCTTACCGACCATATCCAGTTCTTTTTGCCATTTAGCTAGTTCCTTGTCGAGACGAGCCAGTTCTTCTTCGACATTGAGGAGGTCTGCCAGTGGCAAGTAGATTTCTGCTCCTGTGATGACACTTGACATAGCGAGCTCAGGTGCAGGGATGTTGGATGCGATCTCCAAGTGTTCTGGATTTGTGAAGCGTTTGATGTAGTTGACATTGCTGTTAAAGAAAGCTTCCAAGTCGCTATCGCTTGTCTTAACAAGGATGGTGATAGGCTTGCTTGGAGCAACGTTTACTTCCGCACGCGCATTCCGAACAGAACGGATCAGGTCTTTAAGACTTTCGACACCTGTGTGGGCCGCAAGGTCTTCAAAGGCTGGGTTGACAGTTGGGTATTCCGCTGTAACGATAGAACCTTCTGAGATTTGTCCAAAGATTTCTTCTGTCACAAATGGCATGATTGGGTGGAGGAGACGAAGGATCTTGTCCAAAGTGTAAAGGAGAACAGAACGTGTGATGACTTTCTCTTCTTCGTTATCGCTATAAAGAACTTCCTTGGTCAACTCAACGTACCAGTCCGCAAACTCATCCCAGATGAAGTTGTAGAGGATGTGGCCAGCTACACCAAACTCAAACTTATCAAAGTTTTCAGTGACTTTGCCGATCGTTTCATTGAGGTTGTGGAGAATCCAGCGGTCAGTAACGTTTCCGGCTTCCTTGTTAACAACTTTTTCCACATTGGCAGTTGCTTGGTCAAGGGTCAAACCCTCATTGTTCATGAGGATGTAGCGAGAGATGTTCCAGATCTTGTTAATGAAGTTCCATGAAGCATCCATTTTCTCATAAGAGAAGCGCACGTCTTGACCTGGTGCAGAACCGTTTGAAAGGAACCAACGAAGGCTATCTGTTCCGTACTTATCAATAACATCCATTGGATCAATCCCGTTACCAAGAGATTTCGACATCTTGCGTCCTTGCTCATCACGAATGAGACCATGAATCAAGGCATTTTTGAATGGCGACTTGCCAGTAAATTCCAAACCTTGGAAAATCATCCGAGACACCCAGAACGGAATAATATCATAACCAGTCACCAAAGTTGATGTTGGATAATAACGTTTGAAGTCTTCTGAGTCGACATCCGGCCAGCCCATAGTAGAGAATGGCCAAAGGGCTGAACTGAACCACGTATCCAAGACATCTTCGTCCTGAGTCCATCCGTCACCTTCTGGAGCTTCTTCGCCAACGTACATTTCACCCTCGGCATTGTACCAAGCAGGGATTTGGTGACCCCACCAGAGCTGACGAGAGATAACCCAGTCATGGACATTTTCCATCCATTGGAGGAAGGTATCGTTGAAACGAGGTGGGTAGAATTCTACCTTGTCCTCTGTGTCTTGGTTGGCAATGGCATTCTTAGCCAATTGGTCCATCTTGACGAACCACTGAGTAGACAAGCGTGGCTCAACTACAACACCAGTACGTTCTGAGTGACCAACGCTGTGAACACGTTTTTCGATTTTAACGAGGGCACCGATTTCTTCCAACTTGGCAACTACTGCCTTACGGGCTTCAAAGCGGTCCATGCCTGCAAATTCGAAGGCCAAGTCATTCATTGTTCCGTCGTCGTTCATCACGTTGACTTGTGGCAAGTTGTGGCGTTGACCAACTAAGAAGTCGTTTGGATCATGGGCAGGCGTGATTTTCACGACACCAGTACCAAACTCAGGGTCAGCGTGTTCATCCCCAACGATTGGAATCAATTTATTAGCGATTGGAAGGATGACATTTTTTCCAATCAAGTCCTTGTAGCGTGGGTCTTCTGGATTGACCGCAACCGCAACGTCCCCAAACATGGTCTCAGGACGAGTTGTCGCAACTTCAAGGGCGCGAGATCCGTCTTCAAGCATGTAATTCATGTGGTAGAAGGCACCTTCAACATCCTTGTGGATAACTTCGATATCAGAAAGGGCTGTGCGAGCTGCTGGGTCCCAGTTGATGATAAACTCACCACGATAGATCCAACCTTTCTTGTATAGGTCCACAAAGACCTTACGAACAGCTTTCGACAAACCTTCGTCAAGGGTGAAACGCTCACGAGAGTAGTCTACAGAGAGCCCCATCTTGCCCCATTGTTCCTTGATGGTAGTGGCATATTCGTCTTTCCATTCCCAAACTTTATCGAGGAATTTTTCACGACCGAGGTCGTAACGCGTAATACCCTCACCACGCAAACGCTCCTCAACCTTAGCTTGAGTCGCAATTCCCGCGTGGTCCATCCCTGGAAGCCAGAGCGTATCAAAACCTTGCATACGTTTTTGACGGATAATGATATCCTGCAAGGTTGTATCCCAAGCGTGACCAAGGTGAAGTTTCCCAGTTACATTTGGTGGTGGAATGACGATTGAATAAGGCTTAGCCTTTTGATCGCCTGAAGGCTTGAAAACATCTTCCTCAAGCCATTTTTGGTAACGCCCAGCCTCAACCTCGGCTGGATTATATTTAGGTGAAAGTTCTTTCATTTTAATTCTCCTTTTTTTGCTTTTACATATAATTTTATAGTACTGTTAAACTTGTCTAAACCTATTTTTTTACCTATATTTAATAAAAATTTGGCTACCCGTCCTTCTTCTGTTTTCTGATTCAATAGATAATAATAGCCAAAGAGTATACCAAATAATATTATCATTGATACTACAAGAAATAACATTGAATATACTCTTGTTGCCCCGTTACTTAAATAATCTTCAAAATAACATGGGTTTTTCTTTTCAAAGAACGAGGATATTATCAGAGAAAAGTAAAATAAAAACGTAAGGATATAAATAACAAATTTATTTATTGACCACTTATATTTTAACTCTTTTGGAACATTTTCTAATTTTTTACCACCTCTTAAATATGTGAGAAAGTCCTCTGAATTAATAAAATTCCACAATGTTATAAAACCAGTAACCAAAGCCCACCATTTGATATCAAATGCTCCCAGCAACAATAAGATTGGAAGAAGAACCATCATAAGAACTAGAAGAGTTCGAAACTTTATCCCAATTATTATTGCTAAGAGAGAAACAATTAATAAGAAAGCTAATAAAAGAGAGCAAATCTCCATAAACTGTTCATCTAAATTTATGTTAAAAGATGAAAGTAATATTTGTATCCAAGCGAGTATTACAATCCATAAGAATATAGATACTATAGCTCTTATAACTAATGCAGGTTTGTCCCCATCATTTTTTCTATCCAGCTTATAATAATTTGATAAAGCAAAGTATGAGATAGATAACATTACCATAACTAAAAGTAATAGATATTTTATAATAAAGTAATTAGCTTTCGGAATACTATAGATTATGAAAATTATTCCAGCAAATGAAAGGATATGACGCCAAAAAATATTCTTTAATAACTCTGTAAAAAATTTTTTCATTTACTATTCCTCCCACTCACTCCTCAGCAAGCCGTATCTCAAATCGTCACAGCGGTTGCCTTGGGCATCTTTACGGTCTCGGATTCGAGCTTCTAAGGTAAAGCCAAGTTTCTCTGCGACTCGTTGACTTTGAAGGTTATACCCAAAGCAAGTCAGTTCAATCTTATGAAGACCCAGTTCTTTAAAAGCTAGGTCAATCAAGGCATGCGCTGCTTCTGGAACATAACCTAGACCCCAATGGTCTGGATGTAAGATATAGCCAATCTCCAAGACATCATCCTCGTGACGACGAGGGAAATCAACAGAGCCGATGACCTTATCGGTTCCTTTAGCGACAATTCCATAGCCCGCTGGAAGATCGTTCTTTTCATTACGCTCGGGCAGAATATGCTCCAGATAATAAATCTCATCTTCCAAGCTCTTGACGGGCGGAAAGCCTGCTGGGTTGGAAACTTCTGGCCTGCTGGCATAGTCAAAGATATCCACAACATCAGCCACGGTACGGACTCGCAAGACTAGCCGTTCGGTTTCTAAACGTTCTGGCAATGTTGCTCTTGTCATCCTTCTACCTCGCTTTCTACAAAAAATCGCCCCTGCCATCTACATGACAGGGACGAATGTGCTTATCCGCGGTACCACCCAATTTCGGGCAGAGCCCGCAACTCTCGTCTTTATAATAAAAAGACAATATTATTTCATTTTTCATCCATCAGCAACCAGTTTTGACACATTTGTGGACTTCTCAGCACCGCCACTTTCTGTAAAATGTGGGATTCAAAACACCTCTAATGGCTTTATTGTAGCAAGTTTTTGACGGAAATGCAAGGGACAAGAAAAATTACTTGAACTTGATGCCGTTTTCTTTCAATTTCTTAATGGTAGCTGGTCCGATTCCTTTCAAGGCAAGGAGTTCTTTTTCAGTCCAGTTTTTGAAATCTGACGCAGACTTGATTCCTTCATCATAGAAAGTCTTAGCGCGATCTACTGAGAGGCCACCCAAAGTAGCTGCGAAATCTTCTACTGAATTCGCCACTTTTTGAGCCTGTTCCTTGGTCGCTTCTACTGCTTGTTCCACTTTTTTAGAGACAACTTTTCCTGCTTGGCTGGCAGATTTTTCTGCTTGTTTCACGACTTTCTTGGTCTCTTCGACAACTTTGGTCACCGTACTTGAAAATGCACCTGAACGACGAAGGCTATTTCGCAATTGTTTTTTACGTTGGAGTTTCTTTGACATGATAAAATCCTTTCAATAAAAAATCCCTGCTCTGACAAGGATTTAATAAAGATATTCTATCAAGATTTTGGCAAAAAATCAAGAAAGGAAACAAGATTACCCTTAAAAATCTGGCCGTTTTTTCCTTTCAAACTAATTTGACAATGATTCGACTTCTTGATAAAATATGCAGTAATGTGCAAGACTGATTCACGTAAAAAGCTGATAAGGAGAACAATATGAATAACGAAAGTTACTTTGACGGTGGTCTTTTGAGCTACGTTGGACATGCTATCCTAGCCATGCTTATCATGGGCTTTACTGCTGGAATCGCTACGCCTTGGGCAGTTTGTATGATGCAAAACTGGAAGGTTAAGCATACTGTCATCGATGGACGTCGCCTTTATTTTGACGGAACAGGTTCTCAATTATTCGGGAACTGGATCAAGTGGTTCTTGCTCACCATCATCACCTTGGGCATCTATTCATTCTGGTTGCATATCAAAATGGAACAATGGATTACCAAACACACACATCACGTATAAACAGAAAAAGTGCGTTCATACGCACTTTTTGATTTGTAACGATTAGTAGTTTCTCTCACCAAACAATCCTTCTGGCAAATCATGAAATCCCTTGCCCGCCTTGAAATTTTCAAACTTTCCAAGCAAGAACTGATAAGCATTCAAGCGACTTTCGTAGCGAATCATGGCATCTTTGGCACGCTCGTCTTGGTCTTCTTCGTAAACTTTTTGACTTTCTTTGTGCGCCATGTCGTTGATCATGATCTGGGTATTAACCCAGGCCTCAAATTCCTTCATAAATTCCTGTTCGTAACTCATTGATTCTCCTTATTCTAATCCACGGAAATAGTCCGTATCAATCTCTCGGTAGGGCTGGATATCCTGAACATACTCTAGCACGCCTTGGAATTCTCCGTTTTCATCGTGTACTGCGGCATAGGTGATGTGGACAAACTTGCCTCGCGACTCTGACTTGAACCACATCTCATACTTGTCCTTTTTACCTTCACGAAGACCTTTCATAACGGCCTTCACCTTTTCTAGATACTTGGGCGGATGGCAGAGTTCTACATTGCGCCCGACTTGGGACGGCGTCCGTTTGAAAATCATCTCATCAGCCGGCGCATTGTCATTATAATACTGGAAAATATCGTCTTTATTGACAAAAGTGATCTCCATAGGGAGGTGATTGAGGATGAGGTTGGCCTGCTCGACGGAGAGATAGCCATTGCCAAAAGCCTGTTGACTATGACGGTCCAGCACTGCTTCCTTTTCCTTAGGGGTAAAGGTAATGGTGAACTGGCCTTCTGGTGTATCGATGACTTGCTGAACTTGACCTTCAGCCGTGTCTAGCTGCACAGGCTCCTCTGCGCTCTTTTCCTCAACGAAACTTTGACGCTCCGGAACCCATTTCTCTGACGGGCGAATGATGGCATAGCCGTAGGCATCGCTCTCCTCCGCAATCTGAATCCAATCATCCTGGGTGAAAGACTCAAGGAGAATCATGAGGAGGATGGACTCTTCCTTGAAAATCATACTTTCAAACTCTGTCGCAAAAGCTTCAAAGGCCTCCTTTACAGTGGAAATCGCCACTTCTGGTAGTGCCTTAGCCGTCGCTAGAGCTGTTTGAAAGAGTTCCCTAATCTGATCATCCACTCCCCACATAACTTTTGGAGGTGAATCGTGACCATAGCGCTCCATGATGGGGAAAAAGAGCTCTTCCTTGCGCTGGTAGTGGATGTCAAATTGCCCCAAAAGCCCCATTTGACGGACCAAGCCCTTGCGCATCTCTGCCAGCATTTCCTCGTCTTCCATAGACTCATAGGTATCTAACAATCTCCGAATGCGAATCAAGGCCGCACGGAGGGCCAGATTTTCATCCTTAAAGACGCGAACGGGGTGGCCAGGATGCTCGGTGTCCTCTACTTCGACGCCCTTAACAGCGTTTTTAAAAAGATTGGCATGGACATCACAGAGCTCCATGACATCTTCAAAGGTGACACCTGAGTCTGAGTTCATCAGCTCGTGCTCCATGAGGGAAATCTCGATGGCTGAAACACCCGTAAAGGTCGCATCAAAACGCTCCTGAACCGACTCGGGAGAGGCGCCATTGTGCAATTCTAGCAAAATATCCCGTAGGATATGAATCCGTTCATCTGCCATTAGTCTAATCCAATCACTTCGTAGCCATTCGCTTCCAGTGTGCGGACAATCTTGTCCATAGGAGTTCCTTCGAGCTTAGAACCCTGTTTGAGCGATACTTTGCGACCGACTGTATTGCGCATCAAGGGATTAGCAAGTGGTTTAAAACCCAGCTCCACTAGGATTTCCAAAACTTCTGGGTGCTTGTCTACCACTTCTGCAACGGGTATTGACACATCGATGATATTGTCCATGACGACCTCCATTGTATGTTCTAATACTCAATGAAAATCAAAGAGCAAACTAGGAAGCTAGCCGCAGGTTGCTCAAAACAGTGTTTTGAGGTTGTGGATAGAACTGACGAAGTCAGTAATCATACCTACGGCAAGGTGAAGCTGACGTGGTTTGAAGAGATTTTCGAAGAGTATAAAATGATTTTACTGCTTATATTATACCATATGGGGAGAGATTAAAAAACTAGCAGAAGAGTTCCTGCTAGTTTCTTTCATTTCAAGTTATTCCTTATCATCTGGTTTTGCGAGCCACTGGGCTACATCCATCAACTTGTCAGCAAGCAGTACTTTCCCGAAACCTACTAGAGCATTGTCGTCTTTTTTCATGTTCTTCAGAACTTTGACGCTTTGCATCACAAAAAAGTAATTCCCGTAAGTCTTGGTCAGAATTTTAATGAATCCCATATTACTCACCTTCGATGATTTCAGCTTCTTTTCGGATAGTTTCTATGTCTTCTTGATATTGTTCTTCATTATAGTTAACTAATTTAGATAACTCCTGTTGCAAGCTTTCCCCCATCGGTTTCATGGTCGCAAAGGTTAAGCCACCTGAAATAATACCACCTAGGATAGGAATGAATTTCCCCATTCCTTTGGCTAGGCCTCCTTTTGTCAGATTGACACCAAAAATTTTCAAAACTTTTTTCAAAATTGGATACCAGAGCGTCTTTGTCAAGGCTTTCTGAGGAACAGTTTTCATCACTTGCTTAGCAACAGCAACACCTCCTGCTCGAAGCAAGGCAGCTGTACCATTTACCCCAAGCATGACACCAAGATATAGCAAGAGGGTATTTTGAGCATCCTCACTTAATTCATCACGAGAAGCCCAAAGGTCATCGTAACCGTAAATATATCCCAATTCTTGAGCTAATTTTAATGAAAAAGCATAAAATTGAGCTACATCTGCTGGTATGGTAATTGCCATGGCAAGACCTCCAGGTAGGCCTGCTAAAACCGAGGTCCCACTGGCCAGCAAGACATTATCCATAATACAAGCATTAGCAACTCTATCTAAGATTTCCTGAGATAGCAAGCTAGAAGGACCCTGCTCCAATAATGTTGAGATATCCTTCGGATCTAATTCTTTAGAAAACTTGTCCACTAAAAATTTTGAACGATCAACTTTCACAACAGGTAGTTTCACCACTTGTTCCAATACTTGCATAGCTAGATCTTGTTCAGCCATTTCAATCTCCTTATTTCTTTTTTTCACATCTTATCATATCATACTATAAGAAAAATATAAAGCCTTTTCAAAAAAATCATTTGTTTAACTTTCTTTTTTACAGATTATTGCCTCGTCATATCTGGCACTCCAGTAACAAAAAAGAGGGTTCCCCCTCTTTCTTAATTCTTATCCAGATTGCGTAGCATCTCGTCAATCTTGTTTCCATATTCTATGGACTCGTCTTTGACGAAGGTTAAATCTGGGATTTTGTACAATTTCAAATTGCGACCAAGTTCACGTTTGATGGTACCAGTTGCTTTTTCAAGCCCGATTTGAGCTTTTTGGTTATCCGAAGCAAGGTTACTCAAAATGGTGTAGTAAACCTTGGCAACAGACAAGTCACCTAGCATCTGAACATCTGTAATGGTCACACCTTGGACACGCGGATCACGGACTTTCTTTTGCAAAATCTCATTGACTTCGCGCTTGATTTCCATGCCCACACGATCCGTACGGAAATGATTTGCCATGATATTCCTTTCTCTACTTTGAACCAAAAGCTAGGCCAGCAGACCTAGCTATTTTTATTAGATAGAGGAACTAGAGCCATTTGAATCTAGGAAACAAGCCTTAGATAGAACTAAGGGTTCATCAAGGCGCTGTTGACGACGAGTCAAATCGGCTATCGTTTCTCTATTATCGTTTGATTTCTTCCATGACATAGGCCTCAATCACATCATCAGTCTTGATATCATTGTAGCCATCAATCATCAATCCACCTTCACGACCGTTTGTAACTTCTTTAACGTCGTCTTTGTAGTGTTTCAAGCTTGCAAGTTCGCCGTCATAGATAACGACACCGTCACGGATAACACGAACTTTAGAGTCACGGGTAACCTTACCGTTGATAACCATGAATCCACCGATAGTTCCGACTTTAGATACCTTAAAGGTTTCACGGATAACTGCTTCACCGATAACTTTTTCTTCGAATTCTGGGTCAAGCATCCCTTTCATGGCTTCTTCCATCTCTTCGATAACCTTATAGATAATGCTGTGGAGACGGATTTCTACATCGTCAGCTTCAGCTTGTTGACGCGCTTGTGGTGTAGGGCGTACGTTGAAACCAACGATAAAGGCATTTGAAGCTTCGGCAAGAGTCACGTCAGATTCATTGATGGCACCGACTGCCGAGTGAACGATAGTAACTTTCACACCTTCCACATCGATTTTTTGAAGTGAGGCAGAAAGGGCTTCAACAGATCCTTGTACGTCGGCCTTGATGATAACATTGACTGACTTGAGCTCACCAGCTTTAAGCGTATCAAAGAGGTTTTCAAGGCTGACACGTTGAGTAGCTTGACGTTGTTTCATGAGGGCACGTTTTGCACGTTCTTCACCGGCCGCACGCGCAGATTTTTCATCTTCGTAAACGGCAAAGTGGTCACCCGCCATTGGCGCTTCGTTCAAACCTGTGATAGAAACTGGTGTTGACGGACCTGCAACCTTAACACGACGACCAAGGTCATTGGTCATAGCACGGACACGACCGAAGGTATTTCCGACAACGATTGGGTCTTGGACATTCAAGGTACCTTGTTGGACAAGAAGGGTTGCGACCGCACCTTTTCCTTTATCCAAGCGCGCTTCGATAACCGTACCGATCGCACGCACTGTTGGGTCTGCTTTGAGTTCTTGGATTTCAGCCACAAGTAGGACCGTTTCCAAGAGTTCATCGATGTTTTGGTTGAATTTAGCCGAGATTTCGACAAACTCAGAATCTCCACCCCAAGCTGTTGACATAACACCATGCTCTGCCAATTCACCGATAACACGTTCTGGATTGGCACCTGGTTTATCAATCTTGTTGATAGCTACGATAATTGGAACGTTGGCCGCTTTTGAGTGGTTGATGGCTTCGATAGTCTGAGGCATAACCCCGTCGTCAGCCGCTACAACCAAGATGGTAATATCGGTAACAGAGGCACCACGCGCACGCATAGAGGTAAAGGCCGCGTGTCCTGGTGTATCAAGGAAGGTAATCTTCTTGCCATTTTCAACGATTTGGTAGGCACCGATATGCTGAGTGATACCACCCGCTTCACCTGTCGCAACACGGGAGTTACGAAGGGTATCCAAGAGGGTTGTTTTACCATGGTCAACGTGTCCCATGATGGTTACAACTGGTGGACGCTCAACCAATTCATCTTCGTTAAGATAGCCATCTTCGACAAAGAAACGTTCGATGTCGGCATTATCCACTTCAACCTTTTGTTTGGCTTCGATACCGTAATCCACCATGAGGAGTTCAATTGTTTCTCCATCCAAGGATTGGTTTTGTGTGGCCATGACACCCATCATAAAGAGTTTCTTAACGATTTCTGCTGGTTCACGTTTGATACGTTTTGCGATTTCCGCAACAGTCATACCATCTGTATACTCAAATTCTGTTGGCAATTCATGGAACTTACGCTCTGTAACAGGTTTTGGAGTCTGGTTACGGCTGTTTTGCTTGTTCCCTTTTTTATTTTTCTTATTGTTATTCCAGTTACTATTTCTTTGATTTCTCACTTGATTCTGACTACTTCGATTCTTTTGTTGTTTTCTAGGACCATCTTCTTCGTGATCATAATCGTCACGTTCTTTGTCTGGTCGAGCTTGTTTTTTACGACGTGTATCCACTGGCGCTTCTTTCGCTACAGGAGCTACTGTTACAGCTGGCTGCGTTTGTTCAGCTAGCTTAGCAGCTTCTTCAAAGATTTCCTCTGGCTCCTTGCGTTTGTTAGCTTGAGCCAAGGCTTCTTTGGCAGCTTGCGATTGTTTGAAGCGCTCCTCGCTTGAGCGTGCGTACTCTGCATTTTGCTCTGCTTTTAGGGCTGCTGCACGGGCTTTAAAGTCAACACGTGGTCCAGCTTGTTTTGGCTGGAAGTCTTGTTGCTGACGGCGATCATTGCCACGATTCCCTTGACCTTGTGGTTTTTTCCCTTGGTCGTTAAATCGGCGATTGTCGCGGTTTCCTTGACCAGGTTTTCCACCATTACGGCCGTCATTTTTCTGACGGTTGCCGTTTTGTTGTTGGTCACGGTTGTTGCCCTTGTTTTGTTTGCGTCGCTCTGCCTGCTCTTTGGCACGCGCCTCACGCTCCGCCTTGAAGTTTCGACTCTGTGGTCTTGCGGCCACTACTTTTTCTTCTTTAGGAGCTGCAGGTGTAGCTGATTTGCTTTCTTCCTTAGCGGCTACTGGTTTAGCTGATACAGACTTTTCTGCTTTCTTTTCTACACTTGCTTTTGGTGCTGCAGGTTTTGCTTCTGCCTTAGGAGCAGGTGCAGGTTTAAAGCTAGCCGCGATTTGTTCAGCAGCAGCAGCTTCCACGCTCGATGAGTGGCTTTTCACATCCAAGCCCAACTCTTTTGCACGCGCTACAACTTCTTTACTTTCTTTTCCAAGTTCTTTTGCGATTTCGTACAATCTTTTCTTAGACAAATCATGTCCTCCTCTTCTATTCCATAAGAGACCTCATTTTCTTTGTAAATCCAGCATCTGTCACAGCCAAAACCTTTCTCGATTTTCCGACTGCTATGCTTAATTCCAGTGTTGAAAACACGGTTATAACTTCTACTTGATAATAGTCACTTTTATCTTGAATCTTCTTGGTTAGATTAGGGCCAGCATCATGGGCTAGAAAGACTAGCTTGGCTTTCTGGTCTTGGATGGACTTGACCACCAATTCCTCACCCGATATGATTCGACCTGCTCGTTGAGCAAGTCCCAAGAGATTGCTTATCTTTTGCTTATTCAAGTCCTAACTCTCTTCTTTTCACTTTGTGATCCACATAAGCGATCAACTCGTCATAAAAGCTTTCTTCCACTTCCATGTTAAAGCTGCGGTTAAAGACTTTCTTCTTTTTTGCCTCTAGGGCTTCTGTATTGTCTAGCTTGATATAAGCGCCACGGCCATTGGCCTTGCCTGTCGGATCGATAAAGACTTGCCCTTCTTTGTTCTTGACAATGCGGAGCAAATCACGCTTATCAATCACTTCGTTGGATACAACAGACTTGCGCAAAGGGATTTTTCTTGTTTTCATCTTTCCCTCCTCTAGCAGCTTTTATTCTTCGATCAATTCGTCCGCAGCTGCGTAATCCACTTGACCTGCTTCTTCCATAGCTTCAAACTCACTGGCAGACTTGATATCGATACGGTAACCTGTCAAATGAGCTGCCAAGCGAACGTTTTGTCCGCGACGACCGATGGCAAGAGAAAGCTTGTTATCAGGTACAACAACCAAGGCACGTTTGCTGTCATTTTCATCAAAGATAACTTGGTCAACCTCTGCAGGTGCGATGGCATTGTAGATAAACTCAGCTGGATCCGCTACCCACTCGATAACGTCAATGTTCTCTTCGACAGGAATCATGCGGTCGCTCTTAGCGTCGTAGCGAGCTGGGTGGAATTTGCTGGTGATCTTCTTGATATTGGCACCACCACGTCCAACGATTGTCCCGATAGCATCCACGTTAGGATTGTGGCTACGAACAGCAACTTTCGTACGGTCACCAGCTTCACGAGCCACGCTCATGATTTCGACAGTTCCATCATACACTTCTGGAATTTCTTGCTCCATCAAACGTTTGATCATTTCTGGATGGCTACGGCTAACAAATACGTTGACACCACGAGGGTTGTCTTCAACCTTGTAGACATAGACTTCGATACGGTCGTGGGAAGCAAAGACTTCTCCAGGGATTTGGTCTTGTTTTGATAATTGGGCTTCGATGCTACCAAGGTTAACATAAATGAAACGGTTGTCAAATCGTTCTACTGTACCAGACATGATTTCTTGTTCATGTTCTTTGTAAGTATTGTAAGTGATGGCACGTGTTTGCTTGCGCATTTTTTCCATGATGGTTTGTTTAGCAGACTGGGCTGCTACACGACCAAACTCAGCTGGTGCTTCTTCAAATTTGATTTTGTCACCAAGTTCATAGGCTGAATTAATGGCAAGAGCATCTTTCAAGCTGATTTCCAAGCGGCTATCAAACACTTCATCAACAACTTCACGGACAGTATAAACTGTAAAGTCACCTGTCTTTTCATTGAAGTCGATGGCTACGCTGTCAGATTGACCATAGCGTCTGCGATAAGCGGAACGAAGCGACTCTACTACTGCGTCGATGATGTCTTCTTTTTTGATTCCCTTGTCTTCTTCCAAAATGCGGAAGGCCTCTAGCATTTCTTTACTCATGTTCTTTTTACTTTTGAATCCTCAAAAGCTATCCTTTCTTTTCTATAGTTTTACTGCTAAACGTGCTTTTGATACTAAACTGTATGGAATTTGGACGGTTTTCTTACGTGTCTTGTCCATATACTCCATAGTCAACTCATCCCCTTCAAAGGATACCAAGGTTCCTTCAAAGACTTTTTGCTTATCAATGGCTTGGTAGAGCCCGACATGAATGTATTTCCCAACTGCTCCAGCGACAGCATCCTTGGTTTTCAAAGGACGTTCCAAGCCTGGACTGGTGATTTCTAGGAAATATTGTTCTGGGAAGGGATCAGGCTTGATAGTATCAAGAACAGGACTGATGATTTCTGTCAAGTCTGCCGTGTCGTTCAAGGTAATTCCTTCGGGTTTATCTACAAAAATACTGAGAATCATGTCACTGCCAATCTTTCCATACTCGATATCCACGAGCTCGAAAGGCGCTTGGATGACAGGTTCTACAACTTCTCTGACTAATTCTACGATTGTTGCGATTGCGTCCACCTCCTCATAAGCAAGAGGCGAAGATATTTCCCCGCCTCTCTTTCTCATATTCTTACTATCAGTATAGCACGTTTGTCAATTTATGTAAAGCATTAGCACTCAAACAGCTGGTTTTCAAGCTATTTCTTAAAATTCTGCTTCAACTCGATAGATCACTTGACCTTTGCTAGAGAATTTTTGCTCATATTCTGTCATGACATTGCCTTCAAAATCACTAGCATGCAAGTCCAGCCAAACACCATTGAGTTTCATCCCATACTGAGAAAAGCTCACTAGACTGTACTCAAACAAGCCACGGTTATCTGTCTTGAAATGGATTTCCCCATTCTCAGGCAAGATGCGCTTGAAGGTATCCAAGAAACTCTTGTAAGTCAAACGACGTTTTTCATGGCGTTTTTTAGGCCAGGGATCTGAAAAGTTTAGGTAGAGACGATCAATCTCACCGTCTTCAAAGTAGTCGGTCAAATCTGAACCATCTACCCACAACAACTTGATATTGGGCACTCCAACTTCAAGCACCTTGTCCAAGGCATAACTCAATACCGACTTTTGAATGTCAATCCCGATGTAGTTGATGTCAGGATTTTGCTTGGCCATTCCTGATACGAAGGCCCCTTTCCCACTTCCAACTTCAACATGAATAGGATGATCATTTCCAAACAAGTCTCGCCATTTCCCTTTAGCCTCCAAAGGATTGAGGACTACATACTGAGGATTAGCCTCTAGTAATTCTGTCGCCCCTTTACGATTTCTAACTCTCATCTCTTCTTTCCATACTTATCACGGAAGACGCGCAAGGCATAAATCTCCCGGTTTACATTGTCTAAATCTTGATTTTCACAGTATTTGGCAATCTGGTTCAAGTAAGAATACTGACCATACCAATACAATTTATCTAACACTGTCTGATTGTACTTATAGCCGTAGTCTCTCAACCATTGGCGCCACTGATGATCTGGAATGTAGTGGCATAGCAAATGCGCCACATCAAACATACGATCCGTCAGACGAACCGAGTCCCAATCCACTAGATAAACGAGTCCACTCTCTGTTTCAATCCAATTACTATGACGAAGATCGCCATGCACAATCGTTGCATGGTCTTCCCTAAAACCTGGAACCGTCTTACCTAGCTCCGCAATCACACTGTTCAAATAGTGATTCTGCTTCAAGATTTCTGGAACCCCTTGCTGCCAAGAACGTAGCAAATCAACTGGTGTTTCCATGGTGTATCCCAAACGGCTCAACTGCTTCATCAAAGGACGCGAGCGGTGAAGGCGGTTCAAGATATTGATAATCTGCTTGCGATTCATATCGTAAGGGGTCAAGATTTTACCCGTCAGCCATTCCTGAGCACACATATCACGGCCATCTGGCAAACGACGAGTCCATAGTAATTGAGGAGCGATTTGTTCTCTGGCTAGCCCAGGTAGGATTGGAGAGGTGTTCATTTTTACAAAGACGCGCTTCCCATCAGGGTAGCTTCCCATATAAGCTTTGCCACTCTTCCCAGGGATAGGGGTCAGCGTTAGCTCATTATCACCCAAGTCCATTTCTTTCCTCCGTATAAAGTTTCCTTACTATTCTACTAGTTTTTGGTCTATTCGTCAACCAATCTTTTTAGTTGGTAAGGCAAATAAAACAATTGTAGGAAGAGACTAGCCCCTACAAGAGCCAACAAGGCTATTTTTTCTTGAAAAACCACTGCTCCGACTAGCAATTCCAGCAAAAGAACTGCACTTCCCACACCAAGCACAATCTGTTTCAATCCCTTCTCTTTCTCCCCTTTTTCTAGTGGAAAGAGCTGAGTCAAGTACTGGTAGTCAAAGGCATGATAGAGGGCCAGTAACTGAAAGAGCAGGAGATAGTTAAATAAAACTACTACTGCTGTCGCGATCCAGGATTGCTCGATGAAGATCACAGCTAACAAGGATAGGAGTAAGAGACGGAGACTGAGGGCAAAGAGATCTCCATTTCGCAGATAAGAACGAAGATAGAGGTTTTGCCAAATCTTGCTCGGCACTTTCTGAACTGCTTTAAGGATAAAATCCAGATAAGCGCGACGTTTGACACTATTTGAAACCCCCTTGACCTGAGTAAAGAGAGCAAAGAAACGAAGCAAGACTTGCTTGCGCTTGCTTTCTTGGGCAATGACATAGTCCCAGTCGAGGCCAGTTTCAGTACAAAATTTGCTGGCCTTTTGACGAAAGAGGAGATATTTTACTACTCCCAATAAAAGCACATAGACCAGAAAAACTGGCAAGCCATAACCCATGGCTAAAAATAAGGGCGCAAATAAAAGCAAGAAAAGGGTTTGGACCAAGAGCCAAAAGACTAGTGAGCGCACTGTCTGCCCTTTGAGGTGAGACTTAACCTCCTCTTCACTGACTAAGAGAAAGAGCTTGTCAGGTCCTTCCATGTAGGTCGCGATTCCTCCCCAAGCCAAAAGCAAGATAGATACTATTACTAAAAACAAGAGAATAGGCCAGTGGTTTTCAGGAAAATGTTGCAGGAGTTGACTGTACTGGTAAGCTAGAAAACCGATGAGAACTAGCAGGAACAAGACAAAGTGGTCATTGAGAACATAGCGCAGATAACTGACACACTCCTTACGAAAAGCCTGCTTTCGCTTTAAAAACAAGTCTTTCATAGCTCCTCCTCTTTGGTCAGAGCCAAGTAAATATCATTCAAACTCGCTTCAGGCATGCTAAAGGTCTCGCGCAGTTGCTGGAGATTCCCCTGAGCCCGAACCTCTCCCTTGTGGAGAATGACAAAGGCATCACACATCTTTTCTGCTGAGTCTAGCACGTGGGTACTCATGAGAATGGACTTGCCTTTTTGCTTTTCCACTTCTAGAAGCTGAATCAAGTCAGAAATGGCCAGCGGATCGAGCCCAAGAAAAGGCTCATCAACGATGAAAAGACTCGGATCCACCACAAAAGCACAGATAATCATGACCTTCTGCTTCATCCCTTTTGAGAAATGTACTGGAAACCAGTCTAATTTTTGATCCAAACGAAACATTTTTAACAAAGGTTCCACACGATCAAAAGCCACTTTTTGCTCAATACCATAGGCCATGGCAACCGTCTCAATATGCTCCCTGAGGGTCAATTCCTCATACAGACTAGGCGTTTCTGGGATATACCCAATCTGCTTGCGATAGCTGGTCGCATCTTCTCGCAGGGTGAGACCGTTAATCTTGATTTCCCCACTGTAAGGTGTCAACAGACCAATAATCTCATTGATTGTCGTTGATTTCCCAGCACCGTTGAGCCCAATCAAACCGACCAACTGCCCACTTTCAACGGTAAAGGACACATCTTTCAAGACAGGGACATGAACATAGCCTCCTGTCAGGTTTTTAATTTCTAACATATTTTCTCCGAATCTGGTATAATGTAGCTATATTATATCAAAATTCAATACAGTAGAGGTGGATTTTATGTCAGATTGCATTTTTTGTAAGATTATCGCAGGGGAGATTCCTGCTTCAAAAGTATACGAGGATGAGCAGGTTCTTGCCTTTCTTGATATCTCTCAAGTAACGCCTGGACACACCCTCATTGTACCCAAAGAGCACTATCGCAATCTTTTGGAGATGGATGCTGCGAGTGCTAGCCAACTCTTTGCCCAAGTGCCAACAGTGGCTCAAAAAGTCATGAAGGCTACCAAAGCTGTCGGCATGAATATCATTGCCAACTGCGAGGAAATTGCTGGTCAAACGGTCTTTCATACTCACGTGCACCTCGTTCCTCGCTACAGTGCAGAAGATGACCTTAAGATTGACTTTATCGCCCACGAACCTGACTTTGACAAACTTGCCCAAGTCGCTGAAACCATTAAAAACGCTTAAGGAGTTGCCATGAAACTATCCAATCTATTGCTATTTGCAGGAGCTGCAGCCGGAAGTTATTTTGTCGTGAAAAATCGCCAAGCCATTCAGGATGAAGTGCTAGATACAACTGACCGCGTCGAAGCTATCAAGGATGATTTGGATATCATCCAAAACAGCCTACAAATCATCGACCAACAAAAAGCCCTTATCAAGGAATACCAAAAAGATTTGACCTACAAGTTCAAAGTCTTGGAAAAAGATTTCCAGACTAGAATGGCGGTCCTCCAAGAAGAAAAACAAGAATAAGAAAGCCTCCAACTTTCCTTAAATCCATTTTGGATTACTAGATTTGAACAGAAAAGGGAGGGAATGAAAATGAAACAGTTTGTAAAAGTTCTAGCGAAGGTCATCGCGATTATTTGCGGCTGTCTCTGCCTGCTTGCAGCCCTAGCATTTCTACTAGTGGCCAATCTTTTCAAAGCGTCACCAAGTGACATCCGAAAAGGGAATGACGACTTAAAACAAATCTTTACCTCCCTTGACATGCCTCCTGAGAAAGTAGAATCAAATGGAAGGTATCAATTTGAAGGTGGAGGCTTAAATTTCTATGTTACTTTCTCAGATGAGGTTATCAATAGTCACACCGTCCTAAAAGAAAGTCCAAAACTCACCAAAAATCGACTCGAAGTCTATGTCCTCCAGACAGGAGAGATTTCCTACTATAAAGTAGGGGATAACTTGTTCAATCACGGTTTAATACAATTTTTAAAGGAGGAGGGCGAGAAGTATTTCCAAGAAAAAGGAAAGAAATTTAACCCTAATTACTCACTTCTCTTTTGGAATAATCAGGAAAGTTTTAAAAAGGGAATCGCATTCTATGAAAAAGCTTTGACCTTAGTAGATATTCAGGATAATTCGGCGATTAAGCGCATTGATACCGTCACCGTTAAGCCTGGAAAGGAAGAGGAATTCAAGCAACTCATTCAGGAGATGGATACTGCTGGCTTGCTCACTCAAAAGTATAAATAGTAGACTAATTGGAGAGTGATTGCTCGATGCTAAATTTTCCAAGATTATACAAAAAAAGAGCCAATCGGCTCTTTTTACTTTATTCTCCTTCAAAGGCATCTTTAATATGGTCAAAGAAGCCTTTTTTCTTTGGATTGACTTTCAAGTCGCCTGCAGCTGCGAATTCTTTAAGCGCTGCTTTTTGGCGGTCGTTCAAACCTGTCGGAGTCACGACATTGACAGTAACGTATTGGTCACCAACAGCACCGCCACGAAGGCTCGGTGCTCCCTTGCCACGTAGACGGAATTTCTTGCCAGTCTGAGTTCCTTCTGGGATAACCAATTCAACATCTCCATGAACAGTTGGAATTTCTACAGTATCTCCAAGAGTAGCTTGGACAATATTAAGATTTAACTTGTAGAAAATAGTTGTTCCTTCACGTTCAAACTTATCGCTAGCTTCCACAGAAACTACTACATACAAGTCACCATAAGGTCCACCGTTAAAGCCTGCTTCACCTTGACCAGCTAGGCGGATTTGTTGGCCTGTTTCCACACCAGCAGGGATCTTCACATGTACGCTATGAGCTTGTTTTTCATGACCTGTTCCGTGACAAGTTGTACATGGATCTTTGATTTCTTTTCCACGACCATGACAGACATCACAGGTTACTTGACGGCGCATCATCCCAAGCGGAGTCTGTGTATCGACGTTAATAACACCAGCGCCATGACAGCGCCCACAAGTGACTGGACTTGTCCCTGGCTTAGCACCAGATCCATTACATGTACGACAGCTGGCTTCACGGTTGTACTTAACTTCCTTTTCTGTTCCGAAGATAGCTTCTTCAAAGGTCAAGTTCACACGGTACTGGAGATCATCCCCTTGACGAGGAGCGTTTGGATTGCGTGAAGCACCGCCTCCCCCGAAAAAACTTGAGAAGATATCTTCAAAACCACCGAAGCCACCTGCTCCGTCAAAACCGCCAAAACCACCGGCACCACCAAAGCCACCGTTGGCACCTGCAGCACCATATTGGTCGTAGGCTGCACGTTTTTGGTCGTCACTCAAAGTCTCATAGGCTTCTTGAACTTCCTTGTATTTTTCCTCAGCGCCAGGCTCCTTGTTGATATCTGGGTGATATTTTTTTGAAAGCTTACGATAAGCCTTTTTGATCTCGTCTGCCGAAGCGTTTTTTGACACCCCCAGACGATCATAAAATTCAGTATTGTTCATAATTCAAGATACAAAGGGCGTCAAACGGACACAGCCAAAATAGGAGTTTTGACGACAAACACTTACGTCCTAGAAAAAACTATCTTTTTGGCACAGTCCGTAGCCCGTGTTCAATTCCCTGAACACACTTGTTCCTTTCTATTGATATTTTGAATTAAACCACCATTTAGGTCGGGTTCAATTCCTTTCTTTTATATTGAGTTAGAAATTTCGGAAACCGTGTTCAGTTACTCGAACACCCTTATTCCTTTCTATAATTTATAAGTAAATATTTAGAGGGTATTTTCTATACTCTGCTTCACTTCATCAAACTCTTCATCTGATAGAGTAAATATCAAATCCTCCTCTGTATACCCGTCTTGTTCTTTAAAATAGTTGTCAGTATTTTCTGTCAAATCTAGACCAAGAATTACTTTTCTTGCAAACTCTTGATGTGCAAAACCAATAGCAGTAATGATATTTTTATCTTGCAGGACAGCTTTTGCTTTGAAATTTTTCCGAGGAAGAAATTCAAAATAGTCAAAGAAGTTTTGCCAAATCCCACCTGTAAATTTCGTATCATTCAATAAACCTGCTTTTGCCAACAAAATAGGTGCTGAAGAAATGGCTGTAATTAAGATATCCTGCTTACCGAGTTCCCTCAAAAACGAATTTAATTTTTCATCCTGTAGAGCAGGACCTATATTTACCATTCCTGGCAAAATCACACAAGAATATTCTTCTATACGTACTTGATCCAATGTTTTTGTAGACCGACAAGGCAAGCCATCCTCAGATATAACTATCGAATAATCTGAAGCGACATAATCAATCGTGATGTCAAAAGACAGAGCTAAAGTACTTGTTAAAGCGGTTATCTCATGAAGAGAAAAATTAGGATAAATGATACAAAGTACTTTTTTCATACGCAACATCCTCTATTTTACCGAAAAACAGAGGCTGGGTTGCAACCTCTGGATTTCTTCCTATCATTATTACATTTAGACAATGAACCTTAGTAATTCGTCATTCTTAACGAGTTAGGCTTAACTGAGTTTCGGCTAAAAACTTCGGAAAAAAGATAAGCCATCTTTTGTGCATCGCACAAGGCGATGACTTCCTATTTTTCTTTTGTTTTCTTAACGCCTCAACATCTTACCGAATTGAGCACGCCCTAACCTCTTGGTGAAAAAGACAAATCTTCCTAGAAACTAAAGTTTCTGCGTCAGATTTCCTATTTTCACTGTGAGGTTTTAACGGGCTTTGCATCTTACTTTTCAGTAAACTCTCCGTCTACGACGTCATCGCCTGCGTTTCCTGTTGCTTGTGCGCCTTCTGCTCCTGCTTGAGCTTGTTGGGCTGCTGCGGCTTGTTCGTAGAGTTTAACAGCAAGTCCTTGAGCTTTTTCGTTCAATGCTTCGAGTTTTGCTTTCATTTCGTCCAAGTTGTTATCTTCTTGGGCTTTCTTAAGCTCATCAAGGGCAGCTTGGGCAGCGTCACGTTCTGCATCGAAGCCTTTTCCTTCAGTTTCCTTGATTGTCTTTTCAGTCGCAAAGATAGCTTGGTCTACTTCGTTACGAAGGTCAACTTCTTCTTTACGTTTCTTATCTGCTTCAGCGTTTGCTTCTGCATCTTTCATCATGCGGTCGATTTCTTCATCAGTCAAACCAGAGTTAGATTGGATGACAATAGTTTGTTCTTTTTGAGTTCCAAGATCTTTAGCCTTAACAGATACGATACCGTTCTTGTCGATGTCAAATGTTACTTCGATTTGTGGGATACCACGAGGAGCAGCTGGGATGTCTGTCAATTGGAAGCGTCCAAGAGTCTTGTTATCTGCTGCCATTGGGCGTTCACCTTGAAGAACGTGGATATCAACGGCTGGTTGGTTGTCTGCTGCAGTTGAGAAGACTTGTGATTTAGATGTTGGAATAGTAGTGTTGCGATCGATAAGTTTTGTAAATACTCCACCCATTGTTTCGATACCAAGTGACAATGGTGTTACATCAAGAAGGACAACGTCTTTCACATCACCAGTAATGACACCACCTTGGATCGCAGCACCCATGGCAACAACTTCGTCAGGGTTTACTGATTTGTTTGGTTCTTTACCAGTTTCAGCTTTCACAGCTTCTACAACGGCTGGGATACGAGTTGAACCACCAACAAGGATAACTTCATCGATTTCTGACAAGCTCAAACCTGCATCTGAAAGGGCTTGACGAACTGGAACTTTTGTACGTTCAACAAGGTCACGAGTTAAATCGTCAAATTTCGCACGAGTCAAAGTCATTTCCAAGTGAAGAGGTCCAGCCTCACCTGCAGTGATGAATGGCAAGCTGATTTGTGTTGAAGTTACACCAGAAAGGTCTTTCTTAGCTTTTTCAGCTGCATCTTTCAAACGTTGCATCGCCATCTTGTCAGTAGACAAGTCAATACCATTTTCTTTCTTGAATTCTCCTACCAAGTGGTCGATGATTTTTTGGTCAAAGTCGTCACCACCAAGTTTGTTGTCCCCTGCAGTTGACAATACGTCGAAGACACCGTCACCCAATTCAAGGATAGATACGTCGAATGTACCACCACCAAGGTCAAATACCAAGATTTTTTCTTCTTTGTCAGTCTTGTCCAAACCGTAAGCGAGGGCTGCTGCAGTTGGCTCGTTAACGATACGTTCTACTTCAAGACCAGCAATTTTACCAGCGTCTTTAGTTGCTTGACGTTGAGCGTCGTTAAAGTAAGCTGGAACTGTGATAACTGCTTTGGTTACTTTTTCACCAAGGTATTCTTCAGCGTAACCTTTCAAGTATTGAAGGATCATAGCTGAGATTTCTTGTGGAGTGTATTCTTTTCCATTTGCAGAAACTTTTTCAGAAGTTCCCATCTTAGATTTGATAGAGATAACTGTATCTGGGTTTGTGACTGCTTGGCGTTTTGCGGCATCACCAACGATGATTTCTCCGTTTTTGAATGATACTACAGATGGAGTTGTGCGATTTCCTTCTGGGTTTGCGATGATTTTGCTTTCAGTTCCTTCAAGAACTGCAACTGCTGAGTTTGTTGTACCTAAGTCAATACCAATAATTTTAGACATGTGTTTTTCTCCTTAAATTTTATATTCTATTTTTGATTTTTCTTAATATTCCCCTTAAGTGGTGGGGACGTGAGCAACTCCCTTTGGGATTTCATCACTTATTTTTGAGCCTATTGTCTCAAAAATCCCCTGTTTCAGTAGCAAAAGCTACTGAAACTTTCACCACGGCGGGCAATATCTTCCTTGCAAGCCTCCGGCTTGCTTTTTATCTTTCTTCATAGTTTATTGTCGTTTCGGACAAGTTTTCAATATATATATGTTGCGACACGAGGAGTCGAAATCGATTTTATTTCGACGATGAGTTAGTAAGGAGGCTAGGCAAACGCCATAGCGATTGCCGTTTTCTGACGAGTTGCTTCAGCAACCGTCAGAATTGCCTAGTTATAGACTACTACCATGGCTGGGCGTAGGATGCGGTCATGGAGTTTGTAGCCTTTTTGGAAGACTTGGGCGATGGTATCTGCTGGGTGTTCATCGTCTGCTGGGAGAGTTTGGATGGCCATGTGATAGTTATGGTCAAATTCGCCGTCAGCTGCAATTTCTTCGATTCCTTCTTCTTTCAAAGCGTGAATCAAGCTCTCTTGCACCATCTCCAATCCTTTTTTGACATCGTCTGTCAAACCTTCAACTGCTAGTGCACGTTCTAAGTTGTCAAGCGATGGTAAGATTGCTTTTGCCAGGTCTTGGCTACGATAACGTTGCAAGTTTTGACGTTCTTCATTGGCACGGCGTTGAATATTTTGCATTTCTGCATGAGCGCGAAGGTATTTGTTTTCGAACTCATCCGCGCGTTCATTTGCCAAGTCCAACTCAGACTTCTCAGGAGTTGTTTCTTCAGTTGTTTCCACAACTTCCTCTTCTTTCATTTCTTCGTTTTTTTTATCTTGGGCCATTTTCGCCTCCTTTAATGATTTCAATCTTAATGTACTTCGTAATGATTACTGCTGAGGTAGCGGTAAAAATCTGTCAACTTCATGGTCAAAACACGATTGACAACATTGACTTGATTGACCAATTGCTGGTAGTCCAGATTGACCGGACCGATAATCGCTAGAATTCCAAAACCACGATAAGGGATGAGGAATTTACTGCTAATCACTGCTAGATCAGCTAGACAAGACTCTTGACTGTCCGCAACACGAACATTTTGCATCTGATCTTCATGCAGACCCTCACGAATCTCCAAAGCCACCTTTTGTGGTTGGTCAAAGAACTGATAGGCTACTAGATTAGCAAAATTTAAGAGATTGACTTTTCCCGCTACTACAATATTTTCATTGAACATTTCTTTAAAAATGTGTTCAAAGAGATCCATGACATTGTCCGTTGTTGTAAAGTAACGCTGGATAATCTGCGGAATCTCCGTCCGAATCTTGTAGTGAATATCCAGAACGGTATGAGTGAGGAAACGTTCCTGAATGATGCTCTTCAGTTTCAGCAAATCTTCCTGCAAGAAGTTCCTTGGAATCAGAAATTGACTGGTAACCGTTCGGGACTCGTCTAGGGTAAATACTGCCAAGGCTGTATGTTGCCCCAAGACAACAATATCAAAGGCTGTCAACCGTTGCCTGCTCGGCTCAACATCCAGTGCTACTACCGTACAGCCACTCAGGTCAGTCAGTAGATTAGCAGCCTCTTGCAGAATATCCTCCAGTTTGAAGAATTCCTGATCAAAGGCTTTGACAATCTCGTATACCTCATTTTCAGCCAGTCTGTCAAAAGCAAGCGAGTGTTTCACATAGTACTGAAACCCCGCGACACTTGGCATCCGACCACTGGAAGTATGCGCTTTTTCAAGCAATCCTTGTTTTTCTAGAGCCGCCATATCATTACGAATGGTAGCACTACTAGAATTAATAGACTCTTGTAGCGCCTTGGATCCGACAGGTTCGTGCGTTTTGGTAAAGATGTCAATAATCAGATTTAAAATATCCTGCTGACGCTCTGTAACCATCTCATCACTCCTCTCTGTCCGATCGATTAGCACTCTATGTATCCAAGTGCTAACTCATGATTCTATTATACACCCTTAGAAGAGAATGTCAAGACAAAAACTCAAAAAATTAGCACTCTTTTACCAAGAGTGCTAAAAATCAGTCTGAAGACCTAGAATCTTACTTCTCATATACTTGGTATTTCCTTTTAAGTCTGAAAAAACCATAGATTAGATAAGAAATTAAGCAAGCGTATAAAATCATAACCACCCGTCTAACGGGTGGTTTGCACCAGGACTATAAGCCCAAATCACCAGCCAGCGCCTAAAGACGCTGGCTTTCACGTTGTTCAAGCCTCATTGCTCTTGACTCGTCACTTGCCTCTTAAAGAGACCTTGGTACTACTTACCACTATCCCTAAAGGGATCCTCATATTCTTTTACACTTAATTTATCTAGTGCTATATCATGCTTTTCCTGTTCTTGAATATATTTCTTAATTGTGGCTTCATTAAGCCCTACTGTACTTACATAATAACCTTCTGCCCAGAAATGCCGATTCCCAAACTTGTACTTGAGGTTGGCGTGTTTGTCAAACATCATGAGTGCACTTTTACCTTTTAAATACCCCATGAAACTTGAACACTTATCCTCGGTGGAATACTGACTAACATATGTACATGGTCTGGCATTAAGTGACCTTCGATAATCTCAACACCTTTATAACTACATAATCGATGGAATATTTCTCCCAAACTGCTTCGATATTGATTATAAATTACTTTTCGTCTATACTTAGGGTTGAACACAATGTGATATTTACACATCCACTTTGTGTGTGATAAACTATGTGCCTTTTGTGCCATATTTTTCTCCTTTCGCTTTACAATTGGCTTGAACACCTTTATTGTATCGTGTTTGGAGTTTTTTGGTATAACCTTCGATGCGCACCCGCATAGCAGGTGGTTTATTTGTCTCGCACCTTGCGGAGCGAGACGGACTAATAGTCACATAACGAAAAAGAGAGAACGATTTCTCGTTCTCTCTTCTTAGGCTCAGGAATTAAGAAGTCATTTTGTTATTTCCTAAGAGTAGCTTAATCTTTCTTGCGAAGAACAAAAGCTGCTAGGCTTGCAAAGGCAAGACCGATGATTGAAAGAAGACCAGATACTGCTGAACCTGTGTTTGGTAACAAGTTCTGCTTTTGACTACTTCCTTCTTCTGGTTGACTAGTATTTCCAGAATCTTTAATTGGGGCCGGAGTGAATTCCCAGATGCCTACGAAGTGTGCGTCTGCTCCATTGATGATTTCAGATGTCTTGTCATAAGACTTGAAGCTCCATGTGCCTTCTGCTGTCTTAACCTCTGTTTGACTTGGTTGCGTTGGCGTTGCTTGACTGCCATCTTTCAAGTTTGTTTGGTCTGCTGGAAGCAAGGCTTTCACTTCTTGTGGAAGTTCTTTGCCTGGAGTTCCGCTAACAAACTCGTGAACTGCTTTATGAGTCACTGTTGGAACTGGAGTTGCTGTAAATTCCCATGTACCTATAAACTTAACATCTGATCCATTAATTGTTTCCGATGTTTTATCGTAGGACTTGAAGCTCCAGGTACCTTCTGCTGTCTTAACTTCTGTTTGACTTGGTTGCGTTGGCGTTGCTTGACTGCCATCTTTCAAGTTTGTTTGGTCTGCCGGAAGAAGAGATTTCACTTCTTGTGGAAGTTCTTTACCTGGAGTTCCGCTGACAAACTCGTGAACTGCTTTATGAGTCACTGTTGGAACTGGAGTTGCTGTAAATTCCCATGTACCTATAAACTTAACATCTGATCCATTAATTGTTTCCGATGTCTTATCGTAGGACTTGAAGCTCCATGTGCCTTCTGCTGTCTTAACTTCTGTTTGACTTGGTTGCGTCGGAATCGCTTGGCTACCGTCTTTCAAGTCTGTTTGGTCTGCTGGAAGCAAGGCTTTCACTTCTTGTGGAAGTTCTTTACCTGGAGTTCCGCTGACAAACTCGTGAACTGCTTTATGAGTCAGTGTTGGAACTGGGCTTGCTGTAAATTCCCATGTCCCTACAAACTTAACATCTGAACCGTTGACAGTCTCTGAAGTCTTGTCATAGGACTTGAAGCTCCATGTACCTTCCGAGGTCTTAACTTCTGTTTGACTTGGTTGTGTTGGTGTTGCTTGGCTGCCGTCCTTCAAGTCTGTTTGATCTGCTGGAAGCAAGGTTTTCACTTCTTGTGGAAGTTCTTTGCCTGGAGTTCCGCTGACAAACTCGTGAACTGCTTTATGAGTCACTGTTGGAGCTGGGGTGAATTCCCAAGTACCGATAAAGTGGGCATCCGCTCCATTGATGGTTTCTGATGCCTTGTCATAGGACTTGAAGCTCCATGTGCCTTCTGCCGTCTTCACTTCTGTTTGACTTGGTTGTGTTGGTGTTGCTTGGCTGCCATCTTTCAAGTTTGTTTGGTCTGCTGGAAGAAGGGCCTTCACTTCTTGTGGAAGCTCTTTACCCGGAGTTCCGCTGACAAACTCGTGAGTTGCCTTATGAGTCACTGTTGGCGCTGGAGTGAATTCCCAGGTACCGACGAAGTGGGCATCCGCTCCATTGATGGTTTCTGATGCTTTGTCATAGGACTTGAAGCTCCATGTACCTTCTGCGGTCTTCACTTCTGTTTGACTTGGTTGAGTCGGAGTCGCTTGACTACCGTCTTTCAATTCTGTTTGGTCTGATGGAAGCAAGGTTTTCACTTCTTGTGGAAGCTCTTTGCCTGGAGTTCCGCTGACAAATTCATGTGTTGCCTTGTAAGTTGGAGCTGGGGTGAATTCCCAAGTACCGACAAAGTGTGCGTCCGCTCCATTGATGGTTTCTGAAGTCTTGTCATAGGACTTAAAGCTCCATGTACCTTCTGACGTCTTCACTTCTGTTTGGCTTGGTTGAGTCGGAGTCGCTTGACTACCGTCTTTCAAGTCTGTTTGGTCTGACGGAAGCAAGGTTTTCACTTCTTGTGGAAGTTCTTTGCCTGGCGTTCCGCTGACAAATTCATGTGTTGCCTTGTAAGTTGGTGCTGGGGTGAATTCCCAAGTACCAACGAAGTGGGCATCCGCTCCATTGATAGTTTCTGATGCCTTGTCATAGGACTTGAAGCTCCATGTACCTTCTGCGGTCTTCACTTCTGTTTGACTTGGTTGAGTCGGAGTCGCTTGACTACCGTCTTTCAAGTCTGTTTGGTCTGCTGGAAGCAAGGTTTTCACTTCTTGCGGAAGTTCTTTGCCTGGCGTTCCGCTGACAAATTCATGTGTTGCCTTGTAAGTTGGAGCTGGGGTGAATTCCCAAGTACCGACGAAGTGAGCATCCGCTCCATTGATGGTTTCTGATGCTTTATCGTAGGACTTAAAGCTCCATGTACCTTCTGCAGTCTTAACCTCTGTTTGACTTGGTTGAGTTGGAGTTACTTGACTACCATTAGACAAGTTCTTTTCTGTTGCTGGAAGCAAATCTTTCACTTCTTGTGGCAACTCTTTACCTGGCGTTCCACTGACAAATTCATGGTGTTTTTCGTAAAGAAGAGCAGTGCTCACCTGATTAGAAGGAGCTGATAAGTTATCAACATGCAAGGTTACAGTGTTGTTAATTTTTTCAGGTCCCTTTTCTTCCACTTTTTTGTTTGTAGTAGTATTATAAGTTACAATAATTTCAGCAGAAGAATTTGCTTTTATGTATTCAGGTGTCATTTTAACAGTAACAGTTTGACCATTCTTTTCAATAGTATAATCACGCCCTTCCTGTAGAGTCACTCCACCTGATTCCACTTTAAGTCCTTGATAATCAAGGCGCTCATCAAAATTCTGAACCATTTCGATAGATGAAGGTGCTGCTAAAAGATCTTTACCTGGAACCGGAATTTTAAAGGTAGCCTTATAAGTTACATCCTGCCCCTCTTTAGCTGGAATCTCTGTAGGATCAACTTCTAGAACAGGGCTCGGATCAAGTTTTTCAACATATAGACCAAAGACGGCCGAAGCAACCTCTGTTGATGAATAAGCAAAATTCATCCTATTACTATTCGATCGAAGGGCGAAACCAGAGATATTGTTCTCAGAATAGCTACCACTTGTAATCTGAGTCGCAATCCAAGCAGTTCGTTCTCCTTGGTCTTCCTGTTTCAAAACATTGGCATTGTTCATCAAACGAAGATTAACATCATTTTGATAATCTTTAATATAGAAGGTTTCCTTCAAGTTGTTTGCATCCATTGCATCGATGTCCGTTGGTTTCATGACCAACTTCAAATCTGTCTCTGAACCATCTGCATAACTCAACTCGGCTGTTACATCAGCATCAATCCAAAATGCTTTATTCATGATGTAATCATGATTCGCATCTACGTAAGGAACATTACCAATTTCAAAAGCACTGCTTTCCCATAATTCAGAAATTGAGAAAAATTCAACAGTAGATTTTTGAGCACTATTCATCTCAGATTCTGCCTGAGCAGTATTAAGATAGTGTAGGGTTACTTTATTGAAATTTAGATAAGCATCTACTTGCTTACCATTGACTGTCCCAATATTTGTGAATTTTAGAGAAAGAGGATTTTCAAAAACTTGATCCTGTTTTTTACTTTTATCTACTTTAAGAGTAAAGTTCTCCATCTCGCCTGGATAGGCACCACCCCAGAGATATTCATAGTGGGGATTCGATAAATGAAACTGATCAACAGCCTGTGATTTAGATAAAACACTAAAATTGTTGATGTTCAAATTAAACTTACGAATATCTAAGGTTGAGATATCCGTTCCATTTTTTATTTCTTCTAAAGCCGCATAAGATTGAAGCGGAAGAAGAAAAATAGAAAAAAGTAAAACGACTAGTCCGAGAAAAGCCTGTTTTTTTCTACTGAAAATAGTAGAAAAAGGCATTCTCATGCGATTTTTCCATTTCATAATGTACCTCCAAAATTAAAAATGATTATTTAATCATTTCAAAAGAAATGTTCATCTCATTTTAACACAAAAGGGGGGCAATTAAAAGTAGATTATAGATAAAAATTTATTATTTTGTATTTCCAGATTGTCAATTTTCGGTGAGAATAATTAAAATATCAAAGTTTCAGAACAGGCGTTTACACTATGTAAATAGCTGTTTTATTGTTGAACCTATTATCACTCCATGAGTTTCATAACGTACTCAAGCTACACATAAACATTAATATATTTAATTTTTTATAAAAAAGAACCCAAGAATAAATTCTGGGTTCTTTTTAGTATTTCTCGTACAAAGATGCTTTTGTACAATTAGAGAGCCTTAGTCTTTCTTACGAACGACAAAGCCGACTAGACCGGCGATAAATAAACCAATCATTGAAAGAAGACTGGTAGAAGCTGTACCTGTGCTTGGTAGAACTTTCTTATCTTGGCTTGCAGTTTCTTCTTTCTTAGTGCTTCCAGATTGGTTCCCTGTTGTTGCAGTATCATTCTTATTACCGTTGGTTGTTGTAGAAGCTACTTTCTTAGTTCCAACTTCAACAATCTCATCTACTGCTGGAGTGGTGATTGTGTTGGATTTCTCAACACGACCTGTTTCTACTCCGTCTGTGTAGGTAACTGTGTAAACAATGGTGCGAACACCCTTCTTACCAGCAGCTTTTACTACACGAGTTCCTTCTGGAAGTTCAGAATTTGTGACTTCCTTAGTTTGGAAGGCAACATCTTCTGTTTTCATTTCTTCCTTCGTTGTAACTACTGGAGCTACTACTTTCTTAGTTCCAACTTCAACAATCTCATCTACTGCTGGAGTAGTGATTGTGTTGGATTTCTCAACACGACCTGTTTCAACGCCATCTGTGTAAGTGACAGTTTCAACAATGGTACGAACACCCTTCTTACCAGCAGCTTTCACTTGACGACTTCCTTCTGGAAGGTCTGCGTTCTGCACTTCTTTGACTTGGAAAGCAACTTCTTCTGTCTTCGTTTCTTCCTTAGTCGTTACAACTGGGGCTACTACTTTCTTAGTTCCAACTTCGACAACTTCGTCTACTGCTGGAGTAGTGATTGTGTTGGATTTCTCAACACGACCTGTTTCAACGCCGTCTGTGTAAGTCACTGTATAAACAATGGTACGAACACCCTTCTTACCAGCTGTCTTCACTTGACGAGTTCCTTCTGGAAGATCTGGATTTGTTACTTCCTTAGTTTGGAAAGCAACTTCTTCCGTCTTGGTCTCTTCCTTAGTCGTTACAACTGGGGCTACTACTTTCTTAGTTCCAACTTCGACAACTTCGTCTACTGCTGGAGTGGTGATTGTGTTTGATTTCTCAACACGACCTGTTTCAACACCGTCTGTGTAAGTCACTGTTTCAACAATGGTACGAACACCTTTTTGCCCAGCTGTTTTCACTCGGCGAACACCTTCAGCTAAGAGTGCATTTTCAACCTCACGAGTCTGGAAGGCAACTTCTTCAGTTTTGGTTACTTCCTTAGTGGTTACAACAGCTTTCCCACCGGTATAGGTAATCTTGTTTTTTGCAGCTTTCTTAGTCTTGCGTGAAACTTCTTTACGAGATTTTTCAACACCATCCACTTTTGTCACTTCATAAGTGACTTCATCGACACCTTCTTCACCTTCTTCAACACGCGTTTGACCTTTATCCAGTGCTGGGTCTACTTTCGTTTCTTCTTTGAAAGCAACTTTTTCCTCTACAGTCACTGTTTCTTTGGTTTCTACACCTGTTTTCTTAGTTCCAACTTCGATGATTTCTTCTACTGGTTCTTTAATTACTGTTTGGCTCTTTCTATCACGTTTTTTCTCAACGCCATTTACCAAAGTAACATCCCAAACAACTTTCTTCTGACCTTTTTCTCCCGCTTGTTTTACCTTTCGAGTACCTTCAGCGAGGTCTGCATTGTTTTCTGTCCGAGATGGGTAAGGAATCTCCTCAGTAGTTGTGACTTCTTGATGTTCTTCTTTTAAATCTCCCCCAGTGAGAAGTGCCTCAGCCTTAGCTTTTAAAGAATTGTAGCGAGCTTCAAGCGCCGCAAAACTTTTTTGACCTTCTGGACTCTTCATTGCCTTCTTTGCAGTCTCAAAAAAATTCTTTGCTTCTTCTACATCACCCTCTAGGAGTTCTTTATTATCCTCATCTGGACTATTTGTAAAATCCTTAATTGAAGATTCTATACTATCAAGCATTCTTTTGAACGTATTTGCAATACTTCGCTCTTGGCCATCTGGAATTTCTTCATCTTCCGCTGGTGTCTCTTCCGCATGCACTGTTGGAATTTGATACAAGTCGGGAGCTACATGATAAGTGGCTACTCCAAGTGCATTTAAAGCAAGTATAGAAATTCCTAACTTTAATAATTTTTTTCTACTCATTATTCTTTCCTTAACACTTTCAATATACAGTAAGGAGAAGAGTAAAATTTTCTACTCTCCTCTTACTATATGATACTAACGTTCAGCTTTACGCTTCCAAACTAGAAGTCCAGCAAGTCCTAGAGCTAGAGCTGCAAGTACTCCAAAGATTGAAGATCCTTCAGAACCTGTATTTGGCAATGTTTTCTTAGGTTCTGCTGGAGGAACGGTTCCACCTGGTGGCGGAGTTTGTGGTTTTTCTGGTGTTGGTGGTGTTGGTGGGAACACCACAACTTTGTTGGTAGTTTTTGGCTTTGGATTATGGTTAAAGCTTACTTCAGCTGTATTTGGTACACCACCAGTGAATTTTGTAAAATCTGTTCCTTCTTTGAAGTTAGTGTAAAGTACAAGACGTACGGTACTTCCCTTCAAGGCTTCAAGAACATCCTTATCGCTGATTTCAAAAGTCACAACATTGCTAGTTTCATCGTAAGTAACAGTAGCAATTGCTTCTAAATCTTTACCTACTAATTCACCGCGGTCATTTGAAACTTTAGACAATTTATCAATAGCTGCTTGAAGCTTGGTTTGAGCTTCTTTTAGTTTCTTAATTTCATTTTCAAGTTTCTCTTGTTGTTGTTTCTTATCAGCTGGTGCCAATTCTGATTCTTTTTCAGCTGGTGCTTGAAGTTTAGCCAAGTTTTCTTCAGCTGCTTTCAACTCTGCTTCCAAGCTTGCAAGATCTTGACTTGGCTCGCTAGTTGCAGGTTTCTTATCTTCTGATGCAGAAGAATCAGATGTAGCTGGAGTTGTTTCTTCAGCAGCTGTTGCTGGAGTAGCTGGTGTTGTAGTTTCAGCTGGTTTAGCTGGCTGCGCTGCCTTAGCTGCTTCCAACTTCGCTTTCAATTCAGCTACTTTAGCTTCCGCTGCCTTGAGTTCTTCCTTCTTACCAGTCTCTGTTGAAGTATCTTCTGTTGACTTGCCTGTCAAAGCTTTGAGTTCTTTCTCAGACTGTTCAAGTTGAGCTTGAAGAGTTGCTTTGATCTTGTCAAACTGAGCATTTTCAACTTTAAGAGCGATACGGTCTTTGTTGACTTTCAAGACTGAATCGATTTTATCAGTGATCGTAAAGCTAGTCAAGTCTGTCTTGATAAGACGACCATATTGATCCTTCTTAGCATTTCCGTTTTCATCTACTGGATCTGTTGGAACCGGTGTAGTGATATCGAAGCGGAAGGTATCTAAAGCGTTTGGTAAGTGGTAGTCTTTATCAGGTTTAGATCCATCTTCTGGCCCAACTGTCTTAGCAGGTTCACCTGGTGTTGGATCTGTTGGTTTTTCTGGGTCACGCGGTTTCACCGTTACTGGTTTTGTTTCCTTGCTGCCAGATTGACCATTCGCATCCTTGAAGTTGACAGTTGCTTTGTTTGGTACCAATTGGTCCTTATAAGCTTTCAAATCGCTATTCGCTTTGAGTTTAGCTGGAATATACAATTGGATTTCTTTGAAACCTTTCAATCGAGCGAAATCTTTCACTTTCACAGTGACTGTATTTCCCTTAACACTTGTTTCAAGGGCACCATTTGCATCACGACCATCCACATAGGCTACTGGCGTATCAGCGATTGCCAAGACCGGTTCGAGTGTATCTGTGACTGTGAACTCTTTGTACTTATCAATATCTTTTGGCAAAGTTGTATTGACATTATACATGTATGGTGCGTCGTATTCCACATCCAAGTGGTCCAAGGTACGATTAATCTTCTTAGAAATTTCTGGTTCTGGTTCTTTTGGAACGATAACCGGAACTTTATTCGAATCTTTGTGTAGCCCTGGTTTGTGTGGGAACTTCGCGTCATAAGAAGCTGTATTTGGAACAGTGAATCCACGATCTGTTAGATATGGAGTCAAATCAGCTCCCGCTTTAATCTTCGCAGTGAAGCTCAATTCAACTGCTTGACCACCATTTGCTTTCACTTGCTCTTTTGTAAGTGTCAAGGTAATGGTTTGACCTTCTACCTTGATTTGGCTAGCGTCAAGCGCTTGACCATTCAAGCTCGCGTTTGCTGAACCTGCATAATCAAGAACAGATTCAAGTGTATCACTTACACTGAAGACTGTCGCATCTGTTGGAACACTTGTTTTCACGTTGTAGGTGAAGACTTGATCACGATCAGCGAGTGTTTCTTCAGCTTTCGTGTTGACATCTTTCTTGATTTCTGGCTCTTCTGGAGTCGGTGGCGTTACTGGAACTTCATTGGAATCCTTAGTGAAGCCTGGTTTGTTTGGAAGATCTACCTTGTAAGCTGCCTTGTTCGGAACCTTGATTGACTTATCTTCTGTTACATAATCAGACAAGTTAGCACCCGCTTTGATCTTAGCGTCGAAAGTTAATTCAACAGCTTGACCAGCACTTGTTTTAGCTTGTTCTTCTGTAAGCGTCAAGGTAATGGTTTGACCTTCTACCTTGATTTGGCTAGCCTCAAGCGCTTGACCATTCAATTTAGCACTTGAAGTTCCTGCGAACTCAAGAACATCCACTAGTGTATCCGTTACCGCGAAGGCTGTCGCATCTTGCGCTACTGTTGTTTTCACGTTGTATGTGAAGACTTGGTCACGTTTGTCAAGAGTTTCAGCTTCTTTGCCGTTCACATCTTTCTTGATTTCTGGTTCTTCTGGTGTTGGTGGCGTTACTGGGACTTCATTAGAGTCTTTCGTAAAGCCTGGTTTGTTTGGAAGATCTGCCTTGTAAGCTGCCTTGTTAGGAACTTTCACAGTCTTATCTTCTGATAGGTAAGCAGACAAGTTCGCGCCGGCTTTGATCTTAGCGTCGAATGTTAATTCAACTGCTTGACCACCATTGGCTTTGACTTGTTCTTCTGTAAGCGTCAAGGTAATGGTTTGACCGTCTACCTTGATTTGGCTAGCCTCAAGCGCTTGACCATTCAATTTAGCACTTGAAGTTCCTGCGAATTCAAGAACGTCTACTAGTGTATCTGTGACTGAGAAGGCTGTCGCATCTTGCGCTACTGTTGTTTTCACGTTGTAAGTGAAGACTTGGTCACGTTTGTCAAGAGTTTCAGCTTCTTTGCCGTTCACATCTTTCTTGATTTCTGGCTCTTCTGGTGTTGGCGGCGTTACTGGGACTTCATTAGAGTCTTTCGTAAAGCCTGGCTTGTTTGGAAGATCTGCCTTGTAAGCTGCCTTGTTAGGAACTTTCACAGTCTTATCTTCTGATAGGTAAGCAGACAAGTTCGCGCTGGCTTTGATCTTAGCGTCGAATGTTAATTCAACTGCTTGACCACCATTGGCTTTGACTTGTTCTTCTGTAAGGGTCAAGGTGATGGTTTGACCTTCTACCTTGATTTGGCTAGCCTCAAGCGCTTGACCATTCAATTTAGCACTTGAAGTTCCTGCGAACTCAAGAACATCTTCGATCTTATCGGTTACGCTGAAGGCTGTCGCATCTTGCGCTACACTTGTTTTCACGTTGTATGTGAAGACTTCATCACGTTTTGCGAGGGTTTCTTCTGCCTTGCCGTTCACATCTTTCTTGATTTCTGGCTCGTCTGGTGTTGGTGGCGTTACTGGGACTTCATTTGAATCCTTGTGCACACCTGGTTTGTGTGGGAAGCTTGCGTCATAAGAAGCCTTATTTGGAATCTGTGTACGGCCGTCTTCCTTCACATATGCAGACAAGTTCGCGCCGGCTTTGATCTTCGCGTCGAACGTTAATTCAACAGCTTGACCGCCATTGGCTTTGACTTGATCTTCTGTAAGCGTCAAGGTAATGGTTTGTCCTTCTACCTTGATTTGGCTGGCATCAAGAGCTTGACCATTCAATTTAGCACTTGAAGTTCCAGCGAATTCAAGAACGTTCACTAGGGTATCTGTGACTGAGAAGGCTGTCGCATCTTGCGCTACTGTTGTTTTCACATTATAAGTGAAGACTTCATCACGTTTCGCAAGTGTTGCAGATTCCTTGCCGTTCACATCTTTCTTGATTTCTGGCTCGTCTGGTGTTGGTGGCGTTACTGGGACTTCATTAGAGTCCTTGTGGTATTTTGGATTATGATCAATATCATAAGAAGCCTTATTCGGAATCTCTGTCTTACCATCTTTATTCACATAAGCTGATAAGTTGGCATTATCTCTAATCTTAGCCTTGAAATTCACTTCAATAGTCTTACCGGCATCTGCTTTGACAGAAGCTTCTGTAAAGGCAACTTTGATGACTTGACCAGAAAGTGTCACTGTCGCCTTCGATCCTGCATCCTCACCATCAAGTTTAACAGTGGCTGAAGCATTCTCACC
The DNA here is from genome assembly GCF_000185265.1 of Streptococcus oralis ATCC 49296. GTDB lineage: Bacteria > Bacillota > Bacilli > Lactobacillales > Streptococcaceae > Streptococcus > Streptococcus oralis_BC. Next base: position 53,670 of record NZ_GL622183.1, read on the forward strand.
AACAAATTCTAGAACTTCTTTCAACTCGTCTGTCATCTCAAACACAGTTGCGCTGGCAGGCATTGTTGTTTTCAAAGTATAAGTAAACTCTTCATTACGTTTTGCAAGATCATAACGTTCTGCTCCGTTTACTTCCTTCTTAAGCTCTGGAGTAGTGGTTGGTGGTGGTGTAACGGTAACTGGTTTTGATTCTTTCTTAGAATCAGGATTATCATTAATGATGTAGCTAGCAGTATTTGGTACTACCGGCTTGTCTTTTGATTCATTTGGATAAGCTGCTAAGAGTGCATCAAAGGTAATGCCTTCCTTCACCTTAGCCTTAAATGAAACTTGTACAGCTTTACCAGCATATTGTTTCACTTGCTCTTTACCAAATGTGACCGTCAAACGTTGACCTTCTGTTGTTACAGTGAGGTCTTGAACAGCTTGACCATCAACAGTGACCGTTGCTTCTCCTTCAAATGCCAATTCTTTGACGATATCATCTGAAATGGTGAAGGTATCTGCCACATGTGGAACCGTTGAGTCAATCGTATAAGTAAAGATTTCTGATAACTTACCAAGATCTGCATGTTCCTGACCATTCACCTTCTTCGTGATTGGTGGTGGTGTAACAGTGACCGGCTTGGTTTCTTTCTCACCTTGTTGGTCATTCTTGTTGGTGTAAGTAATCTTAGCTTTGTTCTCAATAGATGGAACAGTTGAGCCTTTCTTCACTTTGGCATGAATCACGAGCTCTACTTCTTGGTTACCGTAGTCACCCGCATTCGCAAAATCTTTCATCGTTGCAGTCACGGTTTGACCTTGAACTGTTACATCGAAGAATTTCGCTGCCGCTCCCTTGATTTCAGCTTGACCTGGAGTCAAGTTCTCATCCAAGGTATCCGTTACAACGAAGGACTTGTACGTGGTAATATCATTTGGCAATTTCGCTTTGATATTATAAGTAAAGTCGGTTTCCGCACCGATTGTTGCCTCTGTCAGTGTTTCGTTGATTTTCTTATCAACACCTGGTTCTGATGGAGGCGTTACGGTTACCGGTTTCGTTTCTTTTTCTCCGCTATGATCGTTCTTATCTGTGAAGCTGAACTTCGCAGTATTTGGAATGTTGATACGAGTCACTCCATCATTGATCTTAGCCGGAATAATCAATTCCACTTCTTGACCAGCAAGGTCTGTAGCCTTCGCAAAGTCCTTCATCGTTGCAGTCACGGTTTGACCCTCAACTGTTACATCGAAGAAGGTTGCAGCTGCTCCTTTGATAACTGGTTTACTTGAAGTTTCATTGATAACTGACAAATCTCCTTCAAGTGTATCTGTAATCACAAATTTCTTGTAATCTGTAATATCTGTTGGAAGTTTTGTCTTAATGTTATAGTTATACGCTTGACCTGTCGCGATATCTAAGTGATCAAGAGTTTCATTGATCTTCTTCGTTACAGGAGGTGGCGTTACGGTGACAGGTTTCGATTCAACTTCTTTCTCTACATTATTCTCATTTGTAAAGGAAATAGAACCCTTGTTTTCAATGGTTGTACCTGTCACACCATTTTTAACTTTTGCAGGAATTACTAGTTCAACAGTTGAGTATTTTGCAAGTTCACCAAACTGACCATCCTTCACCGTTGCCGTAATCTCTTGGCCATTGGTGTGGATATCAAAGAGGGCCGCTGCGGAACCTTTAATACTTACGTCTCCTGCAAGTTCCAAATTAGCATCCAGTGTATCACGAATCACAAATTTCTTGTAATTAGCAACATCACTCGGCACAGCTGTAGTAATGTTGTAGTTGTATGGTTGCCCATCAAATGTTTGGAATGTATCCAAGTTCTCATTAATCTTCTTATCAATAGAAGGTTCTTGTGGTTTTGGTGGTGTAACCGTTACTTTATTCGATGTTTTCTTGATATCATTCAAGGCAACATCTGCCGTGTTAGGTACTTTAATTTGACCATCTTCCTTATATTTAGAAAGGTCAGCACCCGGACGAATCTTAGCCTTGAAGGTCAATTCAAGGTATTGAACATCTTTAGTTTTACGACGCGTTACCTTACGTGAGATTTTTTCAAGTTGAGTTTTATCAAAAGTCAGTGAAACAGTTTGACCTTCAACTTTTGTAGCAGTTTTCAACTCAGTATTATCTTTTTCACCAAGTTTTACATTCAAGCTATCTGCCTGAACTTCCAACTCTGAAACAACTGTATCTGTCAGCGTAAAGTTGTCCGCAATACCTGGCCATGGAGCAGTCACCTTGTACTCAAAGAGTTCCTCTTCTGCCTTCAAATCCTCATGTTCTTTGTCATTAACCTTCTTCGTAATTTCGGTATCAACTGGTGGTTTCACATAGACTGGGTTTGAGCGACGAATTGTACTTGGTTTGTCAGCTGTTTTAGCATGTTTACTTGGATCAGGATTATTATCCTCACCATTCCACATGATATTTCCCTGGTTCAGCAAACCAAAGCCATCATTATCCTGAAGAAGAGCCATAAATTCTTTGCTCGCTTGATTATTGCGATATTGCTCCTTCAAGCGAACCGTAATGGTCATTTTAGCTTTCTTTAATACCAAGTAATTGTAGTTACCAGCAATGCTTGGAACATCCGCAACAACAACTTCTCGGTCGTTTCCAAGATCATCCTTTTGCTTAACAACACGTGTCAGGATAGTACCTTCTGGGCCAGACGCATGGTGACCTACAACTTCCAAACGATAGTCAAGAGGGTCAGTCAGCATAACATTTTTCTTGAACTCATATGGAGCGTTGTTAAAGTTGTAATCTACTGTATAAGTAAATGTTTCATCTTTCGCAGACAAGTTCGCTGCATAGGATGGTTTTTTTGTTAATTGAAGCGGATCTTCAATAGTACCAGTATCATTGCTTTGATCTTGGTCTGCAATTTTCTTGGTGGCACTTGGGTAACAGTATTCAAGTTTTTGAACTTCTACAGTTTCTTTCGAACCACCGATTGTTTCAGTCGCAAAATCACCAACTTTAAATTTACCAGTCAGCTCAGGAACTGGAACTGTCTCCTTAACTGGTTTGTAGTCTGCAGGAGGGTCTTGCTCATCATCCTCATCAACTTGTTCAGCATGTGCTTCCTTACTCAAATCATAGTCAAACTTGTTGTTTCCTGGATTAAAGACACTCTCTGGAACAGAGATTGTAACCTTGTCTCCTTCTTGAACAATCTTACCACGAATTTCTTTCTTCGAATCGGTAACCTTTGATACAATCTTCTTACCATTAATTCGAACTGCATCTACCTTATATCCCGGAGTAACTTCAAACTCACCTTTGATATCTTCTTTAACCAGAGCAGCACCAACAGATTCTAGAACTCGACTTGAGAATTTATTGATATCGCTTTGTTCATTAACATAGAAGGAAACATCTTTTCCATTGATATTTTTAGCTGGAGAAGCCATCCCCTCTAATGCTTCATGGAAAATCTCTTGGACACTTCGGTTATCCCCTATATCAAAATATTTTGAATAACCTTCTTTATATGTGTCATAGTACTGAGCTTTGGAATTCGCAAAGATTGTTACGTCTTCCCAGAAACCAACTACTACTGTTCCTTCAGAACCAACAACATTTTTAAGTCTTGTAGATGCTTCCTTAACCTCTTTCACACGCCCTAAAACGTTTTGAGACGCCTCTGTTAGTTCATTAAAATTCCATGCACGTGTAAGAATATTGTTCCGATAGTCACTGTACTCTAGACGAACCTTACCATCAGGGTCACGTTTCCCATTGGCAACACCATCCGTAATCAAAAGAAAGATAGTTTTACGACCATTAGCCATATTCCCTTTTCTTTCATTATATTGAGCAATGACATCGTCAATAGCTGGAACAGTTGGTGTTCCTCCCGCTACTTTAATATTATTAATGAATTGATGGATATCATTTTGGTCAGAAGACAAGTTACTTGCCTTGTATTTGTAATCATAGTCAGGTCCCCAACTACCATAAACATCTTTACGGCCTGTAAAATCGTTATTGTAGTAGTAGTTGTATCCATCTGCACCTTGGAAGGTCGCCATCATAACCCGGTCTGATGTATCTGGATTATCAGTCTTAACCAAACGTGGGTTATTTTCATCATACTCTTCTTCCTTCACAAATGTCGTCAGAGTTTTTAAAGCATTCTGGACATTTGGAATGGTGTTCTTAAATGATCCACTCGCATCCTGCAAGATTACCAAATCCACTGGTTTTCTAGGCAGGCGCCAGCTAATTTTTTCCGTTTTTTCAATTTTACGGGAACATCCATTTTGTGTTATCTTTGTATTTCCACCTACTTCAATAGTACTACCGCCTTCATTTGCTGCAGCGCTACCAAGTAGCTGTCCCATTAAGGCTAATGGAACAGATAAGAATAAAATGATAAACAATATGGAGACCTTTTTAATGAAATCTCTCATTGCTATTTCTGAAATCCTATTGTGATTTCTTCTTCCCCCTTTTCTATAGTAGATATATGTTAGTTGAGTAGTGTTTGCAACTCTTTAGAAAAGCTTTCCGCATCGGAATGGTTAACCAATACATTTTTTACTTCTTGCTTTTTGGTTACAAAATACATACTTGGTATGGTCTGAACCTGTAATAGATCTGCAGCTGATTGATCTTCGTCATAGTAATAAGGGAAAGTGTATCCTTTTTCCTTAATGTATCGATCAGCACTCTCTTTTGTTTCTTTACCAGGTTCGTTCATATTTAGTAAAACAAAATTGATCTGTTCACCATACTTTTCATACATCTGCTGAACAATGGGTAGTTGTTTCTGACAATGAGGACACCAACTAGCCCATTCGACAATTAACATAGGTTTATCATACAGCTCTGAACTAGCAACCAATTTACCGTCTTGAGAAGTCATTTTAAATTCTGGAAGTTGTTGACCTTTTAGACTCAAGGCAGTATTGTTCTCAGCACTTGAAGTTGATTGCGAAACTGATGAAGTCCCTACTTCTCCGTCCTTAGCGGGTCTAGTATAATAAATCAAACCCACCGACAATCCGATGATGACTCCCACTGCTAAAAACGGAAGCCACCACTTATCTTTTTGCATAGAATCTCCTTTCCTTTTTAATGAAATATGGCGAGTAGAACTTGAGTAAATAATATAGTAAATGATTTATAAACTCTCCGAAACTCATCCATTCCAAAAAACATTTTATCATTTACTAATTCGTATTTCAAGAAATATGTTGTCAAATTGTAAACTTTTTTCTTTCCCATGCTAAACCCGCCACACTACTGCATTAAATAGGTATAACGAAAATTCATGAACGCCATTTTCTAGTTATTTTCAGAATATTATTTCTTTTTAATGCATAATTCACTCTTTCTCATTTTCTGTATTTCTATATAATAACTATACTAAAAACAGCAACGAAATACATTTAAAAATTTGCAATAATAAAAAAGATTGTCCAATCAGACAATCTTTTTTATATTCTTAATATAAGTCAAGATAATTATCAACTTCCCATTGTGAAACAAAGGTCGCATAGCTAGCCCACTCGATACGTTTGGCTTCAAGGAAACTAGTGTAGATGTGTTCACCTAGGGCTGCCTTGACCACTTCATCCTCAGTCAAAGCTTTCAAGGCGTTATGAAGAGTTGATGGAAGGTCGGTGATTCCAGCTTCCTTACGCTCTTCTGCTGTCATGATGTAGATATTTTCTTCGATAGGAGCTGGTGCTTCGATTTTGTTTTCAATACCATGCAAACCAACTTCCAAAAGAACAGCCATAGCGATGTATGGGTTTGCCATTGGGTCCACTGAACGCAACTCAAGACGAGTTCCCATACCACGTGAAGCCGGCACGCGCACAAGTGGCGAACGGTTACGACCAGCCCAAGCAATGTAAACAGGCGCTTCATAACCTGGAACCAAACGTTTATATGAGTTAACTGTTGGGTTCATGATGGCAGTATAGTTGTAAGCATGTTTGATCAAACCACCAAGGAAATGGTAGGCCGTTTCAGACAACTGCATTCCTTTTGGATCATTTGGATCAAAGAAGGCATTGTTTCCTTCTGCATCAAACAAGGACATATTACAGTGCATACCTGATCCAGCAATACCAAATTTCGGTTTAGCCATAAAGGTTGCGTAAAGGCCATGTTTGCGAGCAATGGTTTTAACAACGAGTTTAAAGATTTGAATCTTATCGCAGGCACGGAGGACTTCATCATACTTGAAGTCAATCTCGTGTTGTCCAACCGCAACCTCATGGTGACTCGCTTCTACTTCAAATCCCATTTTGGTCAAAACATTCACGATTTCACGACGCGTATTGTCTGCAAGATCAGTAGGGGCCAAGTCGAAGTAACCACCCTTGTCATTTACCTCAAGAGTCGGATCCCCATTTTCATCCAGCTTAAAGAGAAAGAATTCTGGTTCTGGACCAAGGTTGAAAGATTTGAATCCTACTTCTTCCATATGACGAAGTGCACGCTTCAGATTACCACGTGGGTCACCTGCAAAGGGTTCGCCTTCTGTTGTATAGACATCACAGATCAAACCTGCAACACTTCCATTTTCATCTCCCCATGGGAAGACTGTCCATGTATCCAAGTCTGGGTACAAGTACATATCTGACTCATTGATACGTACAAAACCTTCAATAGAAGATCCATCAAACATAGCTTTGTTTGACAAGACCTTGTCTAACTGTTCATCTGTAGCAGGAATTTCGACGTTTTTCATGGTTCCCAGAATATCTGAAAACATGAGGCGGATAAAGGTAACATTTTTTTCCTTGATTTCACGACGAATATCTGCAGCTGTGATTGGCATGGGTTTTCTCCTTAATATATGACTACTTGCGATTGCCTAACCGCGACCAAAGGGTGACCGTACTGAAGCAAAGCGCCCCTGCTGGAGGAGTTCATTGTGAAGTGCGCGACGCACTTCCGTCTGACTCACGGCTTTCTTGGACTTCGCCTCGCGTTCAGCATATTTTTTCTTAATCGCAGCAATATTATGACCTTCAGAGATATAATCTTTGATTTCAAGTAGACGATCCATGTCATTCAACGAATACATGCGACGGTTTCCTTCGTTTCGATCAGGTTTGATCAACTCTTGATCTTCATAATAACGAATCTGACGCGCCGAGAGATCGGTCAATTTCATAACACTGCCGATAGGAAAAACAGCCATATTTCGGCGAAATTCTCTTTCCTTCATTTACAATTTCCTTCTTCCTGTCTATTATAGTCTAAAAAAAGATAAACGTCAACGAATAATGTCATAAAATGTAACATTATTTTCTTTTTTTCTCCCAAAAGAGTTTCAGTTGCTCAATATCATAATTAACAAGGATTGCGACAAAAACTCCCATAAATGTTTCAAATACGCGCGCAAACACGTACAAAAATGTTTCTCCGCTCGGTATTGATAGGGTAATAATCAACATAGCCGCTACACCACCGATAACTCCTGCCTTGTTGTTCATGGCAACATTTGTCATAATGGTTAACATGGTGCAAATCGGAACAACTAGTAAGGTTACCCAAAAGGCTCCATGAAATAAAGTGTTTAAGAGGAAAAAGACAAGGGCGTAAAAACCTCCGATGCTATTTCCTAAGATACGCGAAGTTCCAAAATGGACACTCTTATCAAAGCTTTCTCGTAGACTGAAGACCGCTGTTAATGCTCCGATTTGAAGTCCCTTCCAGCCAAAAAAACCAAAAATCAAGAGAACTATAAATACGGCAATCCCCGTTTTGAAGGTTCGCATACCAAGCTTGAACTGTGACTTATCAAATTTATATTTTTTAAAATAACTCATAATCTCAACTTTCTATTTCCATTTTATCATAAATTAGTTGATTTTATGAGCCAAAATCGATAGGAAACGTTTTTAATTCAAACAACAAGAAAAAGAGGAAACAAAGTTCCTCTTTTCTATTTAACTTTTAGAGCTTACTTGCTTTCGTCTTCTTTTCGTTTCAACTGACCAAGTCCTAAAACTCCTACTAAAGCTGCTAGACCAAGATATGGCATGTAGCTTGAATCATTTGTACCTGTTTGAGGTAGAGTAGGGTTACCTTTTGGATTTGGAGTAGGAGTTGTTGGCTCCTCTGGTTTCTTAGGTTCTGGTGTTGTCGTGCGAACTGTATTTGAAGCGTAAGCAACTTTGTTCACAGTATTTACATAGGTATTTTCAAAGGTTCCGACTGCAATTCGTTTCATTTGAATATAAGTCTCAGCCTGGAATGGAGAATCCAACTGAATCTCTTGAAGGAATTCTTCCTTGAAGCGAATGGTAATCATTCCCTTATCTTGATCATGTTCAACCTGTGTTTCAGCTGTTAAGTCTGTCCCTGCCTTGATAACACGACCGTCTTTCAATCGGATATCAACTTTGGCAAGAACTTTATAGTTTCCAGTGTATTGATCACCTTTTTGGTCATAATCATCTACAAAACTATAGTCATTCAAGTCCTCAGAATGATTTTGTGGAATCAAACCACCAATCAAACGATAATTGAAGTACTGGTTCAACGGAATTGTTTGACCATCGATATTGTCACTGCTTGGATCCATACTGATTGTCACATCTTTTTTAGGTGTGATTTTTGGTACATTGTTGACAACTACTTCTGTAGCATAGCCATTTCCAAAATCAATTTGGTAGGCTTTGTTTTCATACTTACCACCCGTTTGACCAAATTCAGGTTTAACTGTCATCGGATCTGTGATGAGCAATGATTTTCCTGCTGCTACATAGTTCTTGTAGAATTCTGCTGGATTATCAGCTGAGAAGAGTTGGAAAGCACCTTTAACAGTGATGTTTGCTTTCTTCAACAGCTCTTGAACCTTCTTAGGCGCAGCTTCTAAACTATCAAATTGTTGAACACTGATACCTGATACAAGATTGCCCTCTAGATCACGAATCTTAACCAATTCTGGTTGAAGGGTTAAGGCTTCTTCTGGATAATCATCCACATAGTAGAAACCATTTTGAATTGCTTCTTTAGAAGATTTATCTCCCTTGTATTGGTCCAAATCCCATGTGAGTTCATAGTAGTTCGTTGAACCAGCTAGAACTTCTTTGCCATCAATATTCACACCTTGCTTGTTCTTGTTAACTTTCAAAGGCTTGATGTAGTTGTTATTTGGATTGTCAGGATCATTTGGTTTACCTGGAGTCGTTACACGAACAATGTTTGACTTGACACCGTAGGCGTCGTTGACTGTCAAGGTAAAGTTATTTGTATAAGTCGCCCCATCATTCAAGACACGACCAACAACAGTTGGATATAGAGTCTCAAAGGATTTTGTCAAATCTGCATTGAAAGCAGCCAAGGTCTCCTCAGTAGCCTTAAAGGTTACAGTGTGACTAGCTTTGTCATAGCTCGTTTCAAAACCTTTGCTTGCAGCCTTGGTCGCTTCCAAATCAAACTGATAGCCCGTTGGAAGTGGATCTACCAATACAAACGAAGTTGTTTTTGGACGTCCTGCAGTTAAAGCTTCCGTTTTCAACTCAAACTTCACTACAGACTGCTTAGCAACGAGAGTACGATCGATATCTACTCCATCCTCATTTTTAATTTCTTTATTAATCTGAGGTTGTGCAAATAGACGATTGTAATGGAAGTGAACTGTTGGCACCGCTGGTGGTGTTGGCAACTGCTTAGGAGTTGGTGCTACCGGTGGTGTTGGCAATGGATCATAATTTGGCTCCTCTGGTTTTGATGGCTCTGGTTGATCTGGAGTCTTAACTGGTGGAGTTGGCTCATTTTCATAGCTTGGTGCTACTGGAGCTGGTTCCAATGGTTTCTCTGTCTCATAGTTTGGCTCTTCCGGTTTTGATGGATCTGGTTGATCTGGAGTTTTTACTGGTGGAGTTGGCTCATTTTCATAGTTTGGTGCTACTGGAGCTGGTTCCAATGGTTTCTCTGTCTCATATGTTGGCTCTTCTGGTTTTGATGGCTCCGGTTGATCTGGAGTTTTTACCGGTGGAGTTGGCTCATTTTCGTAGTTTGGTACTACTGGAGCTGGTTCCAGTGGTTTCTCTACTTCATAAGTTGGAGCTTGTGGTGCAGTTGGTTCTACTGGCGGAGTTGGTTTTTCCTTAGTAATTTTCGGAACGTTGACGGCACGAATCTTACCATTGAGTGAGTACCAGATGTTTGGTCTTTTACCTGTATCAACCGCCATAACTGGATCAGAAGGAACTACTAGGGTCGCAGAAATAGCACCAACAGTAACATGATTCGTAGGGCCAGACATACTAATAGCTCCAGCACCGTACCAAGAGTTTGGTGCATCTGATGAATCCCAACCTGAACCAGGTTGACCATTTGGATACATAGTCCAACGAGATCCACCTTGGTCTTTTTTAAAGTTCAAGGTTTCTGTGGCATAAATCTTTCCGTCTTTTTCTCCAACAGATGAACCGGAAATTTTAATAAAGTTACCAGTGTAATCCTTAGCCATCTCAATAGAATTATTTTCTCTATTTAGAGATGCTACTGAAAGAAGGGCATTGTCAAAATTAATTGGTTGGTCATTTTCATCATAGAAGGTAAATTCATTTTTAATGAAAATTGAAGTCCCTTTTTCAACATCACCAGTGTAAGCAGAAGCAAAGACACCCAAAGTTGGGTCACTAAAGATTCCCAACCAAACTTTTCCACTAGGATTTTTAAATTGAGAAGAAGGATCTACAGTATATTTGTAAACAATCTTGGAAATCTTTTTACCATTGTAGTATGAATTTTGAAGGTTGGTATAAGTTGCAGTTACGCTTTGCCCACGTTCTAGAAGAACAGAGCCCCATTTAACTTCTGTTTTATTCCCTACATTGGTGGTCCAGTCAGATTTGTCTCCAATATTACCATACAATTCCACCGAAGAAGCGGTAGCACCGTTTTCCAAGTTCTTGACATTTAGATTGTCTAACTGAAGATTTTTCTTGCCATATTGGACTGTGTCTTTCTTAAAAGCTTCATCAACTGCTGCTGCTGTAAGAAGTTTTCCTTCAGTTTTGAGGTCCAGTTGAGCATTCGATTCTAAGTCATAAACCAGACTCTGAGCTGATGGCTTAGACAAGTAACCGTCTTGGTCCTTGTTTTTTTCAAGTTCTACAAGCGCTGCCTTAATTTTGGCCTGCTCATCTTCATAAGCCTTTAATTTAGCTGGATACTCAGCCAACTCTTTTTTATATTTGGCAAGATCTGCTTCATATTTCGCAACTTTAGCTTCATAATCAGTCTTAGCCGTAGCATTGCGTTGCTTGATTTCTTCATTTTCAGCTTGGAGCGCTGCATTTTTTGCCTTGTTGTCTTCAACAGCCTTCTCATAAGCTGCTTTAGCATCAGCATTTGCCTTTTGAACGCGAGCTAGTTCTGTCTGATAAGCCGCTAACTTAGTTTGGTAGTCTGTTTCGTTAGCTGCATTCGCTTGTTTGACTGCTGCCAAGTCTTTTTCGTATTGTGCTATTTTAGCCTCATAAGTTGCCTTGGCTGTTTCATTTCGTTGTTTAATAGCTTCATTTTCAGCTTGGATAGCATTGTTTTTAGCTTTGTTTTCTTCAACAGCCTTTTCATAGGCTACTTTTGCATCAGAATTAGCCTTTTGAACACGTGCCAATTCTGTTTGATAAGCTGCTAATTTAGCTTGATAATCAGCATCATTATCCTCTTTAGCTTTCTTAATAGCTGCAAGGTCTGCTTCATACTGCTTCATCGCTGCTTCATAATTCGCTTTTGCAGTTTCATTACGCTGTTTAATCGCTTCATTTTCAGCTTTAAGCGCTTCGTTTTTCGCAGTGTTTTCTTTTACTGCTTTATCATAAGCCTCTTTAGCTTCAGCATTAGCTTTTTGTACTCGAGCTAATTCTGTCTGGTAAGCTGAAAGTTTATTTTGATAATCCTGTTGACTATCTTCATTTGCTTTTTTGACAGTTGCTAAATCTTTTTGATATTGTGCTAGCTTAGCCTCATATTCTGCTTTAGCTGTTGCATTAGCAGTGTTGATTTTTTCAACTTCTTCTTGATGACTTTTTAGATTTTTTTGGTACTTGTCATCCGCTGCTTTGTTTTCAGCATTGATTTTATCTGTTTCAGCCTGATGAGCTGCGACTTCATTTTTATATGCTTCAGTTGTTGTCTTTACTTCTTCAGCCTGTTTAGCATAGTCGCTTTTAATCTCATCTTGTTTTTGAGCATTCTCTGTAGCAGTTGTGGCTGTTCCTTTGTCTTTTGTTTCATCTTGAACTACCTTAACTCCTGCAGATTTTGCATCAGCAACTGCTTTATCCAAATCAGCTGATGATACTTCTACTGGCAAAGCTGAGTCTTTAGAACCAGCCTTAGCTTGGCTTTCTTTGGCAACTTGACTCATTTCACCCTGAGCTTCAGGTAGATTTGTAGCTGGATTTCCTGTAGTAGCTACCTCAACCGTACTTGTACTAGTTGTCTCTGTAACTTCATCAGCAAATACTGCTTTGTCTGCAAAAGCAATCAAAGCAGTTCCTAAAACAGCACCACACAAAGTTTTCGCAACTTTACTTTTACGAAATCCATAGACTTCTTTTTTATTTTTCATTATAAGCCATTTCCTTATCTAAATTTAGTCATTACTCCTTATACTAGCACTTTACAAGGCAAGATGCAAATATTTACTCTTTTTTTTATTTATAGAAAAATTCCACCTATTTATAAATTAAATTAAAAAGAAGATGGTCACACCATCTTCTTTTAGTTAAACTATTTATTTTTCAGTCAAAGCTGCAAGTCCTGGCAATACTTTACCTTCAAGGAGTTCCATTGATGCTCCACCACCAGTAGAGATCCATGAGAACTTGTCTGCACGGCCAAGGTTGATGGCTGCAGCAGCTGAGTCACCACCACCGATGATTGATTTCACACCTGGTTGTTTCACGATAGCATCCATGACACCGATTGTACCAGCTTGGAAGTCTGGGTTTTCAAATACACCCATAGGTCCGTTCCATACAACTGTTTTGGCACCAGTCAAAGCTTCGTCGAATTTAGCGATAGATTTAGGACCGATATCCAAACCAAGGAAACCTGGATCAACTGCTTCACCTTCAGTGTCTTTCACTTCAGTGTAGTCAGCAAATGCGTTTGCTTCTTTTGAGTCAACTGGCAAGATCAATTTGCCATTTGCTTTTTCAAGAAGAGCTTTTGCAACATCCAATTTGTCTTCTTCTACAAGTGAGTTACCGATTTCGATACCTTGAGCTTTGTAGAATGTGTAAGTCATCCCACCACCGATAAGCACTTTATCAGCTTTTTCAAGCAAGTTTTCGATAACACCGATTTTGTCTGAAACTTTTGAACCACCAAGGATCGCTACGAATGGACGTTCTGGAGCTTCAACTGCTTCTTGGATGTAGGCAATTTCGTTCTCAAGAAGGAATCCAGCTACTGCTTTTTCAACGTTTGCTGAGATACCAACGTTAGATGCGTGTGCACGGTGAGCAGTACCGAATGCATCGTTTACGAAGATACCATCTCCAAGTGAAGCCCAGTATTTACCAAGTTCAGGATCGTTTTTAGATTCTTTCTTGCCGTCAACATCTTCGAAACGAGTGTTTTCAACCAAGAGAACTTGTCCATCTTCAAGAGCGTTAACAGCGGCTTCCAATTCAGCACCACGTGTAACACCTGGGATAAATTTAACTTCTTGTCCCAATTTAGCAGCCAAGTCAGCAGCTACAGGAGCAAGTGATTTACCTTCTTTGTCTGCTTCTTCTTTTACACGTCCAAGGTGAGAGAAGAGGACTGCACGTCCACCTTGTTCAAGGATGTACTTGATAGTTGGAAGAGCTGCAGTGATACGGTTATCATTGGTAATCACGCCATCTTTAACAGGTACGTTGAAGTCAACACGAACGAGAACTTTTTTCCCTTTCAAGTCAACGTCTTTAACAGTCAATTTTGCCATTAGATATGACTCCTTCTTTTTTTATACGTGTTAATTATATCACAAAATCCGCAAAAGAGATAGAAAAACCCTAAACTTTTCTTGTTCTTTCTTCTATCTATTAATCTAAAAACCTAGGATTTCAGTACGGGAAATAGTAATCTTCACATAATTCGGTTGGAATAATTTAGGCAAATTCTTGATTGATCTGCCTAATTACTTCTATACCATTCTTTTTCTAACACTTTAATCCTTAATATTCTAAACTCTACAGTCCTTCTTTTTGAATTGCTAGGTTTCTTATTATACAATATAACTAAAATAGTTTCTTTAGTTTGTGCTGTTTGAGATTAAAAGAAGGGGAATTGCTACCATGAAATTAGAAAGACTAATCTATATTTTACTGTCTCTTTTAAATAAGAAGAGAATAACAGCTAAAGAGATTGCAGAGAGATTTGAAATATCTACTCGAACTGTATATAGGGACATGGATACACTCAGTTTAGCGGGGATCCCAATCTATTCGGAACGTGGAGATAAGGGAGGTTTCTATATACCGAGCGACTATAAGATAGACAGAAACTTTTTCACTGAGGAGGAGAGACAGTTTATCATTAATATGAGCCAAAATGTTAGTAAAATCGTTGGTCATTCAAGTCTTGACAGTATCGAACACAAGCTGTCTTCTCAAGAAATTACAAGAGCAAACAGTCCTTTTTACTTTGATCTCAGTTCCTGGACTCTTAATACAAATTATTTACTAGAAATTGAGGAAGCGATACAAACTGAACAGATGATTTCTTTTTCTTACTATTCGAAAAAACAGGAGAAAAGTCAGCGAACAATTATCCCATACAGATTGATCTATAAACTGAATGCTTGGTATGTTATCGGTTACTGCTTAGAAAAATTAGATTTTCGTATTTTTAAATTAACTCGAATTCGTGAACTAGAACTAGTGGAGATAAAAGATAAACCATTCGATTATCCACGTTTATCTCAAGAAAAGTTAGAGCTTTTTTTAAATCCCCCAAAACATAAAGTGGAGGGGCAAGGAGAAGAAATCGAACTAGTTTTTACAAGATTTGCACTCCCAAAAATCTACGATCACTTCACGGAAGAAGAAATCAGAGTCGAGGACGAAATAATAAAAGTTCAGGCATTCAGAGCTTTAACTCCTGCATTTTTTGATTTACTCTTAAGCTTTGGTTATCAAGTAAAGGTCGTATCTCCAAGTCACTTACAAAATCTACTGGTCAGTACTCTCAAAAAAAATCTTCAGCAATATGACAACCTGTAGTCATATTTCCTTTTGTATACTCTTAAGTGGGCAAAATATTTCGTGATATTCATCATAGCCCAATTATTTTACAGGAGGTTCCAAATGGATACAAAAACACTTGCAGAAAGCTATTTTACGGCAGTAAATGAGGGAGGCTGGGAAGATTTCGTAGCTGAAAACTTTGACTATGGCATGTGCGATAGTATAGAAATTCGACAAGGACGTGATGTTTATTTGCAAGGCGCAGGCCAATTCTATGCTTTGAGCCAGCATCTTGAAGTGAAGCAATTACTTGTTGATGGTCGAGCAGTCTCAGCTTTAAATCGCTACCGTCTACATTCTCCTCAAGGAAAAGAACTTGAACTGGATGTCGCAGAATTTCTGAAATTCGATGAATTTGATAAATTAGTTGCATCCAATATTTATTTCGACACCTATCGTTTCCAAAAATTTATCCAAGGAATTGAATAACAAAAAGCTAGCTTCAAATTTACTCTTCAATTTCAAAACTAAAAACAAGGCCTGACTAATCTACAGTCAAACCTTGTTTTTTATTTTTATAAGAAAATCCAAGATTCGTAAATTCGATTAATCTTCTCTCTTCTTTCCAGCAAGCAAGCCGTAGCCACTCATTACTCCGAGGAGTCCCAGCGCTACTAGACTAGCATCTCTTGTCGCTCCCGTATTTGGCAGCTCTTTACTTACTTCTTCAACTTTTGCTGGTGTTGCTGAAAGAGCTTGATCCCTTGTTTGTGAGACTTGATCCTCTTTCGTTCCTACTTCAACAATTTCTGGAAGAGCTTCCTTGAGAACCTCAGTAGAATGAAGGGTGCGTTTGCCCTGAGCATCAACTTCTACAAAGCGACGAACTTGGCCTTCAACTCCTGCTTGAACTAGCTGGCGTTGTCCTTTGAGAAGGGCTGCATTTGGTCGTTCCTGACGTTCGAAGGAAACTGTCCCCTCTTCAATTTCCAGTTTCGGAGTTTCTAGAACTAAATCTTTCACACCTTCAGCTGGTTGGTTGCTTGATAGAACTTTTGTTCCAACTTCGGTGATTTCTGGGATTGCTTCCTTGACTACCTCAGTCGAACGAAGAGTGCGTTTGCCTTGGCTATCTACTTCTACAAAGCGACGGACTTGACCTTCAACTCCAGCTTGCACAATACGGCGTTGTCCTTTGAGAAGTTCGGAGTTTGGTCGCTCCTGACGTTCAAAGGCTGTTGTTTCAGTTTCAATAACTAGTTCAGGGAGGGCCTCAACCGTTGGAGCCACTTCATTTGGATCCATACTTCCAACATGGTGACTTTCTTCTGCAGGAGCTAGTTTCTTATTTAGCTTTTCTTTCATTTCCGCAAACGCTTGAGGAGTTGGCATCTCTGAAGCTAATAAAGTTTCTGCTTGTTCAATCAACTCAGCTTGGGAATCTTTTTCACGGACAGATTCGAGCAAGCCTTCCAATTCTTCTCTAGCAGTCTGATAACGTTGATTTCCATCCAGGTCTGTCCCTGCTTGTTTCAACTCATTCAAAGCTCTGTTGACCTCTTCTTGACTGGCATCATGGTTTTCTGCAACAGCTTTCGCTGCATTGAGCTTCTCTACTAGTGCTGCTTGTTTGTCCTCGCTTGAGAAGGTGTAGCCAAGGGTTGACTGACGGCCTTGGGCAGCAGTGATTTCTTGTTTTAGGTACTCATCGTTGACAGCTGCTTTTGGAGAAACCAAGACGTCAAACTCAGCTGTGTGTCCCTTGTAATGAAGGGTCAAGGTCTGACGACCAGTCTTTTGAGCATCGTAGCCCGTAATTTCAACACCTTGATCTGTGAAGACATGGCTTTCTTCTGTCTCATCATCATAGAGAACGCCGAAGCCCCCTTCTGCAAGATCCAGTTGCTCTCCTACTAGATAGTCCGTTTTCGGTTTCTGAGTAATGTACAGACCTGCTACTTCCTTTGGTTTTCCTTCATCTTGACCAGTCACTTGTACCATCAAGTCACCGCTTACTGGAAGTCCAAGATAGCTAACTGTGAGCTTTTGTTCCCCTTTTTGATGAGCGTTGTAGCCAGAAACAGTCACACCTGAGTGAGTAAGGTTAATCAGCTCGTCTGCTTGCCCCCCTTCGTATTGAACACGGAGGGTTCCGCCTCTAAGGTCAAGTTTTTCTCCCTCTTTGTAAACTATCTTCTTAGGTCCTTTTTCAAGGCTAACTGCAGCAATTTTTCTCTCATCCTGCGGAATTGCTACTGCCAAGGTGTTACTGATTTCTTTGCCAGGTAGTTGGGTACGATAGTAGAGGAGAGTTGGTTGCTTGTCAAATCCCAATGGTGCTGTTGCCAAGTCGCCTCCAGTTTCAGTCTTCAAGGTTGCAATTGGTGTTTGTGAATCTGCCTTGTCGTAAACGGTGATAGTTGCACCCGCTGGAACATCAGAGAAACCAAGTTGAACTTGATGGTTTCCAAGTGAACGAGCAGCTACCTTAGCCATTGGAATATTTTGACTTTCTGTGTCCAAGGTTTCATACATCTTCCAGTTGTAGATACGAATGGCTTTCCAAGGTGTTCCGTTATCAGATGTAATGACATGCAAACGCCAGTCTTGCGCGGTGATTGGTTTGTCAAGAGTGATATCTGTAACGTGCGCTTTATTGCCACGGACTTTCTTAGCTAGTTTCCACTCGCCATCTGTATCCTTGTAATAAAGATCAAAGTCCTTGGTATTCATCAGACCATCGTTAACAGACTCACCACCAGCTCCCGCATGATCCATTACCCATCTGACAACACGACGTGGTTGGGTCAAACGAATATCGACACTACCGCTCAATTGTCCTGAAGACCACTTGTCTGACAGACTTGTAATCGTACCGTTCAACATGCCTTCGATGCCTTCACCGCCTTCAGTATTTGGGAAGGTACTGCCAATAACCGTTGCCCCTGGAACAATATTTTCAGCCAAAGGTCTTGGGAGAGTTGTATCCTGAACTGTCATGCCCCAGTTGAATGACGCAGTTGCAGCTTCTGAACGGAGTCCATTTTTACCAACTACAACAACTTTCAATTCTTGCGTTGTACCAGTCGCATTAGCAGAACGGCTAACTTTTGGCAAGTAGATGGTTGAAGCAGATGAACCTGTTAATAATCGCCAGTTGTCACCATCTTTTTCATAGACTTCATAGAAATCTGCATCTTGGTTACCCGAAAATTGAACCACTGCTTCAGCTTCTTGGGCATTCTTAAGAGATTGCTTCACCACAGAGAGACCTGTAGGTGCTTGTGGCGCTTGGTGATTATCCGTGATAGTTAATTGACCTAGGTTGAACTGATAATCTTTTACAGCCCCTTCATGTTCGAAGAAGAGTTTGACTGCATAGATGGTTTTACCTGCTAGTGAGCTAAGGTCAAATTCTTCATTCTTCCAGTCATCAGAGAGAGTTAGTTCTTTCCATGCAGCTGCATCCTCAAATTTGTAGTCTGGTGTTGTAGAGAAGGCCATATAAACTTTCGAGCCTTTTCCTCCCTTGTGGGCAACCCGAAGTTTGGTTTTCTCCGTTACTTCTAGCTTGGTAGAATACAAATTCACATCTTGGTCCGTCTTACCAGCTACATCACCTGAGAATTTAAGAGAGTTTCCGCCATTGTAGGCATCTGTAAAGTCATATTCTGCACGGAGTTTTTCCCCTGTCGAAGTCTGCCACCAGCGCCATGTTGGCAAGACACCTGAAACAGAACGGTAGTTCCACTCAGAATCCTTAGAAACTTTGCCGTCTACAAACCACTTTCTACCATGACCTGTATTAAAAGAGGTAGTGAAGGTCCGGCCCACTGCTGGAGTACGGTCCGCAACTAAATTGGCAATCCCATACCACTCTTTGTCAGCTGGTTTTTGAGCCGTTGGATCTCCTTGGTAACCTGTAAAAAAGATGTCTTCGTTCTTGTGGTAGTCTTCGCCTGTTTTTCCTAGACTGGTAATCGTATCTGGTGCAAAGAGTCCAAGTGACAAACGCAACTTGCCTTTTTCATCTAAGAGGGCATCCCATTTGACTTTGGTCTTATAAGAACCACCTTGTTGCAATTCCAAGCCTGCAAAGACATCATACTGGCTACGTTCTAGCCATTTGGCCATCTCTACGGAGTGGTCATTCTTTTCCTTGTTCCAGTTGAAATTGGCAAAGAATTGATCCGCAGGGACCTTGTCTCCTTCTTTTTGCATGAACTGGTAGTTGTAATCACCTAGACCATCTTCGTGGTAACGACCGTATTTGTAGGTCATGGCATCGTACCAAGCATACTTGATTGGGTGGTTAACTTTAGCTGCGTATTCTTTTGTATAGAGCATGAATTGGCGCATTTTTTCACCAAGAGGTGCTACCAATTCCCCCGTTGTTTCCTGATTAATGAAATAGCCATCAAAGCCATAGTACTTAGCAAGATCGACAAGTTTCCGTGCGATCGGGAAGGTACCATCTGCATCTTGTTTCAAGGCAGCTGCAAATTTCTCTTGGTCGGCAATGCTATTTGACCAGTTGAAAAAGAGTGTTCCATAAACGGGAACTCCGTTGCGGTGGCCTGCATCAATGACATCTGGAGTTGGAACTAGACCTTCCCAGAAGACCATTGAATCCAAGTATTGCCAGTAGTCAAAAGCATAGGCCTTGAATTCTTCTCCACCAACAGAAGCGTGGTCTTTAGCTTTTGAGTTGGTGTTTGCTAGTGCCTGGACCTTGGCTCTTCTGCTTGCTTTTTCGTTAACCAACTGGCCTCTATGGCGCTTGGCAAGTTCAACTGATGAACGGTTAATGGGATCATCCTCACGCGCACCCGGTTCCCATTTCAACAAATCCTCCCAAGTATCAAATTTGATTTCTTTTGGTCGGAGACTCTTTTCTTCATTTTTAGGAACGTCTGCTAGAGTCGGTTTGTCGGCTTTCTTCTCAATCACTTGAGGAGCTTCCGCTGGTTTGACTTCTTCTTTTTCAGTTGGTTGAGCAGGTTTTTCAGTTTTATCTGTCAGAGCTGGCTTCGCTTCTTCTTTTTCATTAACCAGATCCGTTATTGCTGGAGTGTTTTCTGAAATTGGTTGCTCAGCTACTTTGTTTTCAGTTTCCTCTAATTGTTTTTCGAGAGCTGCAGTATCTGGATTAGTTGTCTCACTAGTACTTGTCGCTTGAGCGCTCGTATTTGCAGCTGTTTCAGGGACTGCGACTTGTTCGGCAAGAGCTGGACTCGCAAATAGAGCTGAACCAATCATCAAGGAACAAGCTCCGATTGACAGCTTACGAATACTGTAACGGCAACGTTTCTCAAAAAATAGATTTTTCATCTTATCCTCCTAATAAAATATAAAGTAAGCGCTTTACTTTTTGATAAAAAGTAACTGTTCTCAGTGCACACCACCAGAACAGGATCATCTTCATTTTATACTATATGAAAGCAATGTCAATCTATTTAACATAAAAACTATAACTAGGATAATAATCAGTAAAATTTGGACACAATCCTATAAATCATCTATCTTAAAGGGAATCTATCTCTCATTTTAAAAGAAAGTTCTTGTTTCTTATGAAAATTTCAGCTAAACACTTGTGAGATTTACTTTTATCCTTTAAAATAGAATAGGAGAAATTCCGTTATTATTTTTCGGAGGAAAAAGAAATGTCCATTAATTGGCAGGAAATTTTATTTCACTTTTTAGGAGGTCTAGGACTGTTTTTATACAGTATCAAGACCATGGGAGACGGTTTGCAACAAGCTGCTGGAGATCGCCTTCGTTTTTACATTGACAAGTACACTAGCAATCCCTTTTTAGGTGTTCTAGTCGGGATTGTCGTGACTGCCCTCATTCAGTCAAGTACAGGAGTTACAGTTATCACGGTCGGACTGGTCAGCGCTAGTCTTCTCACTCTTAGACAGGCTATCGGAATTATCATGGGAGCCAACATCGGAACCACCGTTACTTCCTTTATCATCGGTTTCAAACTAGGCGAGTATGCTTTACCCTTGATTTTCCTTGGAACCATGTTCCTCTTCTTTACAAAAAACAGAACAGCAAACAATATTGGGCGCATCCTGTTTGGTGTAGGGGGAATCTTCTACGCTCTCAACCTCATCAGTGCCGGTATGAGTCCACTTAAAGATTTACCACAATTCAAGGAATATATGGTAACCTTGGGACAAAATCCTATTTTAGGAGTGGTAGCTGGTGCAGTGATTACCGTCCTCATCCAGGCTTCCTCGGCTACAATCGGGATTTTGCAAGGCCTCTATGCAGGTGGGTTCCTTGACCTTAAAGGTTCACTCCCAGTTCTTTTCGGAGATAATATCGGGACAACCCTAACAGTTATCATCGCAGCAGCTGGAGCCAATGTCTCAGCGAAACGCGTTGCAGCAACCCACGTTACCTTTAACGTTTTAGGAACTATTCTTTGCTTAATCCTATTAGGCCCCTTTACTGCTATGATCGAGTACTTCCAGGCACTCCTTCACCTCTCACCTGAGATGACAATCGCCTTCTCTCACGGTGCCTTTAACGTAAGTAACACCATTGTACAATTTCCATTCATCGGAGCCTTGGCCTACTTTGTAACCAAGCTCATCCCTGGTGAAGACGAGGTTGTCAAGTACGAGCCCCTCTATCTCGACGAGCAACTTATCCAGCAATCTCCTTCTATCGCTCTAGGAAATGCCAAAAAAGAACTTTTGCACTTAGGAAACTATGCAGCCAAAGCTTTTGACCTTTCTTATACCTATATCATCGGTTTGGATGAAAAGGTAGCTGAAAAAGGGCACAAGACAGAGGAAGCCATCAACACCATCGATGAAAAACTCACTCGTTACCTCATCAGACTCTCAAGCGAATCCTTGAGTCAAAAGGAAAGCGAAGTCTTGACTAACATCCTGGATTCATCTCGTGATTTGGAACGGATTGGGGACCACGCAGAAGGCTTGCTCAACCTAACAGACTACCTCCAACGTAAGAATGTTCAGTTCTCTGAAGCTGCTTTGCAAGAATTGGCGGATATCTATCAAAAAACTACTGACTTCATCAAGGATGCCCTTGATAGTGTGGAAAACAATGATATTGAAAAAGCTCAAAGTCTGATTGAACGCCATAAAGAAATCAACAATATGGAACGCATTCTCAGAAAGACCCATATCAAACGCCTTAACAAGGGTGAGTGTTCTACACAAGCCGGGGTCAACTTTATCGACATTATTTCTCATTACACTCGTGTGTCTGACCATGCTATGAACCTAGCTGAAAAGGTCATCGCTGAACAAATCTAATAACCTAAAAGCTATCCTGAATGGGATGGCTTTTTTCGTCTCCTCATTAAGAATTTCCTTTGGAGCATATATAAAAAAGCTTTGATTCCATTGTGAATCAAAGCATTTTAAAGAGTTCTCCAAACATGATAGCAGAAACTGCAGTGCCCCTGTATTTGGCTTCTTCTCTTTTGATAAAGCGCGCCAAGTTGATCAACTCAGGTGCTGGGTGTTTGGGATTGATGAGCAATTCACGGGTGACCAGTCCTGAAAGTCGGACTGCTAGTAATTGCTCATTTGTAGTAGGTAGTTTTTTAGCAGTCTCTAGGAGAGCAGCAACTAAATCTTCACTCAAGCCCTGACGGGCATGGTTGTAGAGATCTCTTATAAAGCTTTCTAGGTTTGGTTCTACCATCCCGACCACCTCCCTTATGTTTAATAATGTTTAATCAAATCAACCGTTGAACGGTCCAATTTTTTCACCAAGGCTTGCAAGAAGGCTTGGGCTTCTAGGAAGTCATCCATAGCGTAGAGAGTTTGGTGAGAGTGGATATAACGAGCGCAGACACCGATGGTTGTTGATGGGACACCACCATTTTTCAGATGAGCTGCTCCAGCGTCCGTTCCACCTTTTCCACAGTAGTATTGGTACTTGATACCTGCTTCTTCGGCCGTTGTCAAAAGGAAATCCTTCATACCTGGGAGAAGCAAGTGACCTGGATCGTAGAAGCGAATCAAGGTTCCGTCCCCAATCTTACCTTGGCCACCATAAACATCACCAGCAGGTGAACAGTCAACTGCCAGAAAGACTTCTGGGTCAAACTTGGTTGTGGAAGTATGAGCACCACGCAGACCAACCTCTTCTTGGACGTTAGAGCCAAGATAGAGTTCATTTCCGAGTTTTTGACCTGATAAAGCTTCAGCTAGCTCGCTTACCATGAGGACACCGTAGCGGTTGTCCCAAGCTTTTGAGATGATATTTTTTTCATTGGCTGTCAAGATAGCGGAACTATCAGGGACAATGGTGTCACCTGGACGGATGCCAAAACTTTCTGCCTCAGCCTTGTCTGCAAAACCACCATCAAAAATGATATCAGAGATAGCTGGCATGGTTGGCCCACCTGTTCCACGTGTCAAATGTGGAGGGACAGAACCTGAGATCACTGGAATTTCACGACCGTCACGAGTAAAGAGTTTAAAGCGTTGGCTGCTGACCACCATAGGATTCCAGCCACCGATTTCAACGACACGGAAGGTACCATCTGGCTTAATCTCGCTGACCATAAAACCAACTTCGTCCATGTGAGATGCGACCAAAACACGGGGCGCATCAGCAGCTTCTGAATGCTTGATACCGAAAATACCACCTAATCCATCTGTCACTACTTCATCCACGTGCGGTGTCAACTTTTCACGAAGATAAGTCCGGACAGGTGCTTCATGACCTGAGATCCCAGCAAGCTCTGTTACTTCTTTGATTTTTGAAAATAATGTTGTCATATCAGTTCCTTCTTTCTGTCCTCCATTTTACCACTTTTTAGAGGAGAAGGATAGTGGAAAATTGGATTAGTTTTTACTCAGTTTTTCCAATAAAAGAGAGGGCCAGATGTAATTTCAGGAATTTTTCTTTCTTTTTACATTAAATTGTCAGAAAATTTATTGACAGATTAAAGAAATCATGTTACATTTATATCCGCAGGTATCTTTCGATACCAAATCTACACGAAAGGACGGGGTATGAAACTCTCTCATATTTTAACAGGCTTACTTCTACTCCTGGTCTTTCTCTCCATTACCATTGGAACCAGTGATTTTTCTTGGGAAAAATTCTTTGCTTTTGACCAACAGACTTGGCTTCTCTTTCAAGAGTCGCGTCTTCCAAGAACCATCAGCATTCTCCTTGCAGCCTCTAGTATGAGTATGGCAGGACTCCTCATGCAGACCATCACTCAAAATCAGTTTGCTGCTCCGAGTACAGTCGGAACGACAGAAGCCGCTAAACTGGGAATGGTGTTGAGTCTCTTTGTCTTTCCGTCTGCGAGTCTGACCCAAAAGATGCTCTTTGCTTTTGCTCATCCATTTTATTTACCCTCTTCTTCCTGGCCTTTATGACTATTTTTTCTGTAAAGGAAAGGTGGATGTTGCCCTTGATCGGGATCATCTATAGTGGGATTATCGGTTCTATCACAGAAGTTATCGCCTATCGTTTCAATCTGGTTCAGAGTATGACGGCCTGGACCCAGGGCTCCTTCTCCATGATTCAGACCCATCAGTATGAGTGGCTCTTCTTAGGCCTCATCATCC
Organism: Streptococcus oralis ATCC 49296; assembly: GCF_000185265.1. Classification (GTDB taxonomy): domain Bacteria; phylum Bacillota; class Bacilli; order Lactobacillales; family Streptococcaceae; genus Streptococcus; species Streptococcus oralis_BC. The sequence goes on from NZ_GL622183.1 coordinate 78,434, forward strand.
TGATAGCCGTTTGGAAATTATCCCAAACCTTCACCATCATGAATCTGGGCAAGGAAACCAGTGAAAGTTTGGGGATTTCTTACTCTCTACTTGAAAAACTGGCCCTCTTTCTAGTCGCGCTAACGACAAGTGTCACCATGATTACCGTGGGTGCCTTGCCTTTTCTCGGGGTCATCGTTCCCAATCTTGTCCGCAAGCGCTATGGAGATAATCTGAGTCAAACCAAACTCGTCGTCGCTCTAGTCGGTGCCAATCTAGTTCTGGCCTGTGACATCCTCTCTCGAGTCTTGATTCGGCCCTATGAGCTGTCTGTCAGTCTCATTCTAGGAATCATCGGTAGTCTCGTCTTTATCCTACTTCTATGGAGAGGGGGACAAAAGGATGCAGTTTAAAAGCAAACATACCAAGCTCTTCTGCCTTCTCATTATTCTGGCCATCGGAGCTTGTCTCCTCTACTTTTGGCCCATCACTAACCTGTCTGCCTTTGCCTGGAAGCTACGTTCCCAAAAAATCATCGTTTATATCTTGGTAGCCATCGCGACAGGGATTTCGACCATTAGTTTTCAAACCCTGACGGAAAATCGCTTTCTGACGCCAAGTATTTTGGGAATCGAATCCTTCTATGTCCTGCTACAGACCCTGCTACTGATATTTGAAAGCAAATTTCTACAGCTTGGAAAGTCTCCAATCTTAGAATTTCTAGTCTTGCTTCTGCTTCAATCCCTCTTCTTTCTCGCCTTACAAGGTTACTTGAAGACGCTGATGAAGCAAAATTTGGTCTTCATTCTGCTAATCTGTCTAGCCCTCGGAAGTCTCTTTCGAAATATCAGTACCTTCCTCCAAGTCCTGATGGATCCAAATGAATACGATAAACTGCAGAACAGTCTCTTTGCCTCCTTTCAGCATCTCAACACTTCCATCCTAGCCATCGGTTCTCTGATCATCCTCGCCTTGACAATCTTTTTCTTTCGAAAAGCAGTCGTTCTGGATGTCTTGCACCTGCAAAGAGAAACGGCTCAGATACTTGGACTCGATGTTGAAAAAGAACAGAAAGAGCTCCTCTGGGGCATCGTACTTTTGACCTCAACGGCAACTGCCTTGGTAGGACCTATGGCCTTCTTTGGCTTTATGCTGGCCAATCTCACTTACCTGATTGTCAAAGATTATCGGCACAAGTTGCTCTTTATCGTGGCCATTCTGATTGGATTTATTAGTTTGACCTTGGGGCAAGCCCTCATCGAACGAGTCTTTGCACTAGAAATTCGCATCAGCATGATCATCGAGAGTGTGGGTGGTCTCTTATTCTTTATCTTACTTTACAGGAGGGCCCGTCGGTGAAACTGGAAAACATTGACAAATCCATTCAAAAACAGGATATTTTGCAAGACATTTCCCTTGAAGTCAGTCCTCAGAAACTGACAGCCTTTATTGGTCCAAATGGTGCTGGAAAATCAACTCTTCTCTCCATCATGAGCAGACTGACCAAGAAGGATCAGGGAATTCTCAGTATCAAAGGTCGTGAAATCGAGAGCTGGAATTCGCAAGAACTGGCCAAAGAACTGACTATCCTAAAGCAGAAGATCAATTACCAAGCCAAATTGACCGTTGAAGAACTGGTCAGTTTTGGACGTTTTCCCTACAGTCGTGGTCGACTGAAGGCAGAGGACTGGGAAAAAATCCGAGAAACTCTGGATTATCTGGAACTGACAAACTTAAAAGACCGCTACATTGATAGTCTGTCTGGCGGACAGCTCCAACGTGTCTTTATCGCTATGGTACTGGCCCAAGATACAGACTTTATCTTGCTGGACGAACCGCTTAACAATCTCGATATCAAGCAAAGCGTCAGCATGATGCAGATCCTTCGGCGACTGGTGGAGGAACTTGGCAAAACCATTATCATCGTCCTCCACGATATCAACATGGCTAGCCAATATGCGGATGAAATTGTTGCCTTCAAGGACGGTCAAGTCTTTTGCAAGGGAACGACTGCTCAAATCATGCAGGCTGACCTGCTCAGTCAACTCTATGAGATTCCCATCACGTTGGCTGATATCAATGGCAAAAAGATCTGTATCTATAGCTAGCTATTCTGAACTCATGTTAGAGAACCCTCTGTCTCTTAGCTAACAAGCCTATCTAAGAGACTCTCTACATCGTTATCACATTTTAAAAAGGAGAAATCATGAAAACATCCCTTAAACTTTATCTCACTGCCCTAGTGGCCAGCTTCTTGCTCCTACTTGGTGCATGTAGTACAAATACAAACTCAAGCACTAGCCAGACAGAGACAAGTAGCTCTGCTCCAACAGAGGTAACCATTAAAAGTTCACTAGATGAGGTCAAACTTTCAAAGGTTCCTGAAAAGATTGTGACCTTTGACCTCGGTGCTGCGGATACTATTCGCGCTTTAGGTTTTGAAAAGAATATCGTCGGAATGCCTACAAAAACTGTTCCGACTTACCTAAAAGATCTTGCAGGAAATGTCAACAATGTTGGTTCCATGGTTGAGCCAGACCTAGAAGCCATCGCTGCTCTTGAACCAGACCTAATTATCGCTTCACCACGTACCCAAAAATTCGTAGACAAGTTCAAAGAAATCGCGCCAACCGTTCTCTTCCAAGCAAGTAAAGACGACTACTGGACTTCTACCAAGTCTAATATCGAATCCCTAGCAAGCGCCTTTGGTGAAACTGGTACACAGAAAGCCAAAGAAGAATTGGCAAACCTGGATAAGAGTATCCAAGAAGTCGCTACTAAAAACGAAAGTTCTGACAAAAAAGCCCTTGCTATCCTCCTCAATGAAGGAAAAATGGCTGCCTTTGGTGCCCAATCTCGTTTCTCTTTCTTGTATCAAACCTTGAAATTCAAACCAACTGATACTCAATTTGAAGACTCTCGTCATGGCCAGGAAGTCAGCTTTGAAAGTGTCAAAGAAATCAATCCTGACATCCTCTTTGTCATCAACCGTACCCTTGCCATCGGCGGGGACAACTCAAGCAATGACGGCGTCCTAGAAAATGCCCTCATCGCTGAAACTCCTGCTGCTAAAAATGGTAAAATTATCCAATTAACACCAGACCTCTGGTATCTAAGCGGAGGCGGACTTGAATCAACTAAACTCATGATTGAAGACGCTCAAAAAGCTTTGAAATAAACAAGAAAACCCAACATCAGGTGATGTTGGGTTATTTTTTTTCTTGATTTCGTCTGAGGGAAAAGTGGTCTGGGACGGGGTCTTTTCCTATTGGCGACCAGGGGTGGCAACGTAAAATCCGAGCCAAGCCCATCAGAACACCCTTGAAGCCATGTTTTTCAATAGCCTGAATCATGTAGTTGGAACAAGTCGGCTCAAAGCGACAAGAGGGTGGAAAGGCCGGTGAGATAAAACGTTGGTAAAAGCGTACTGGCGCTATTAAGATTCGTTTCATTATTTCTTGGTTACAGCCATAGTGTGTAGTTGGCTGATTTCTTTTTTATTAAGGCGACGGGATTCTCCTGGACGAAGACCTGTCAAGTCTAAGTGTCCAAAACGTGTCCGAGACAGTTTATCAACTTGAAGACCGACGGCTTCAAACATCTTTTTAACCTGATGATTACGGCCTTCATGGATGGTCAACTGCACTACTGAGCGATTTTTAACTGGATCCACTTTGAGAATTTCATAAACAGCTGGCTTGGTTTTCTTGCCATCAATCTCAAGTCCACGGGTCAAGGGACGGAGATTTTCTTTGTTGGCCACACCTTTAACACGCGCGACATAGACCTTGTCAATCTCATTACGGGGGTGAATCATTTCATCCGTAAAGTCCCCATCATTGGTCAAAATCAAGACACCTGATGTATCCCAATCCAAACGTCCCACAGGGTAAATGCGCTCCTTGACATTGGGCAAGAGATCCACAACAGTCTTTCGGCCCTTGTCGTCTGTCACACTGGAAATCACTCCACGTGGTTTGTTAAGCAGATAGTAGACCTTTTCTTCGTTGTAGATGGGCTGGCCCTCAACTTCGACCTTGTCACCTGACTTGATGGTCGTTGCGAGTTCACGCACTACCTGTCCGTTGACCGTTACCAATCCTTGCTTGATCAGCTCTTCTGCTTTTCTCCTACTGGCCACACCTGCGTGGGCAATATATTTATTGATTCTCATCTTCTTCTATCCTTTCACCAAATAATTGGCTTTCTTGGGCTTGAATCTCAAGCTCATCAATCACTGGCAGTTCTTCCAAATGGTTAATCCCCATGTAATCTAGGAAATAATCCGTAGTCACATAGAGGTTGGGGCGGCCCAAAACTTCTTTTTTTCCATCTTCTCTTATCAATTCAAAAGCTTGTAGCTTAGCTAGAGCTCCACTAGAATTGACCCCACGAATAGCATCAATCTCAATTCGGGTAATCGGTTGCTTGTAGGCAATGATGGACAAGGTCTCAAGGGCAGCCCGAGACAAACTTTGGTTGATTGGTGCCTTGGAGTATTCCTTCAAAATCTCTGCAAATTGAGGCTTGGTGACCAATCTGTAAGCTCCACCTGTCTCGATCAGGGACAAGCTCGACTCTTGGTCTTTTTCATACTTCTGGGCTAATTTTTCTAAACTCTGTTGGATGCCTGTCGGTGGAAGTGAGAGGAGTTCAGCCAACTGACGAACCCGAATCCCATCTTCACCTGCCACAAACAAGAGCGCTTCTATTTCTGCTAAAGTACTCATCTTTCCTCTCTATCAAGTCTAGCTTTATGCCTCTTGACTTTCTTCCTTCTTTTCCATGAGATAGATATCTCCGAAACTCTCCTCTTGCACGAGGATTAATTCCTGGGTTTTGATTAACTCTAAGGTCGCCAAAAAGAGGGTAATGACCTCTTGGACATTCTGGGCTTCCTTGAACAAATCCTGCAAGCGCAACTGGTCTCGTCCAGCCAAGGACTCTTTTACGATGACCATCATGTCCTCAATCTTATACTCATCGCGCAGGATGGTCGTGTGGTTCTGAGCGAACTCCTCTTTTTTCTTGGCTAGGATATTTGAAAAAGCCAAAAAGAGGTCAATGGTCGTCTTGTCATGTACAAGCTCTGCATCTTCGTAAATCAACTCTGTCGGCGCTTTGGAATAGTACTGAGCCCGATCTTGGTGCTTAGCCTCCAAGTGCTCACCCAGGAGTTTGAACTTGCGGTATTCTTCGATTTGGGAGAGAAGGTCCTGCTCCAGGTCATCCTCCAAGTCTGTCACTTCTGCTACCTTTGGCAAGAGCTTGCGGCTTTTGATCAGCATGAGCTGACTGGCCATAACCATATACTCGCCCGTTACTTCCAGACGCATGGCCTGCAGAGTTGAGACATAGGCTAGATACTGTTCGATAACTTCTGTAATGGGCACATCGTAGATATCCATCTGGTACTTAGAAACCAAGTGCAAGAGTAAGTCCAGTGGCCCTTCAAAATCTTTTAATTTAATATCCATTATCTATATTTTTCTAAGGTCAGGACTGTTTTTAATCCTAATTTTTTTGCAATTTCGTACAAATCGACCTTGTTTTCTATCTGTCTTAGAATGAACTGTTCCCGTAGGGCTTGGGCTGATAAGTTTGGGAACCCCTTCTCCTTGACAAAGGACTCTAGCTGACGAAAGGCCCACTGACGAGAATAGGCTTTTCCTCCCCTTTCAAAGAGATAGGTTTGCCCCATCAAGGATTCCAGCTCTGGAATCAAGGTCGTGGGTATGGTGACAATCCTCTGTTGGGAAGCCTTGTTAATTCGCAACACCTGAAAATCCAGATTGATATCTGCAACCTTGAGGGCTAAAATCTCACTAGGCAAGAGCCCTAGCTCCAAGATAAGAAGCGCCAGCAAGCGTCCTTCTGGATAATTACTTTCCTGCCAAAAAGAGTCTAGGTCTAGAATCTCTGGCTTTTCAGTCTTCTTTTCAGCTTGTTTGGCTAATTCCAGACGGTAAAAACTGTCCACTTCACCTTTTTGATAGAGAAAGTAGAGAAATTGGTTGCAGGCCGAAAGTTTTCGCTTCTGGGCGCTGATTTTTAGATTGGCTAACTGGCCTTGGTAAATCTTGAGACTGGTCTCAGAGATCCGATCACCCACAATGTCTAAAAATTGCTCCAGATCATACTTATAGGACTGCTTGGAATTGGCAGACAAGCCCTGTTTTTCCTCTAAAAAGGCTGAAATCCTATCTCTCATTTGCATCGAATCTCATATTCCTTACTAAAGTCATGTAAGAGAGCATTAACGGCCTTGAGGATGGACTTGCGCGTGATGATTCCTTGGAAAATTCCTTCACCATCTACCACTGGCAAGAAGGGTTCATCCACCAGTTTATGGAGGACCTCTGTGATGTTATAGTCTGGAGCGACGACTGCCACATCTGTCTTGGTCATATTGACGATGTCTGTCGTTGCCATCTGCTCATCCGTCAAACCTTGCTCCATTTGATAAGCCAAAATGTCCCTCAGACCAATGGTTCCAACAAAGCGTTTGTCAAAGGTCACAACTGGGATACGGGTATAGGTGATTTGGCTCAACACTAAAATCGCATGATCAGCATTGTGGGTATCAATCAAGGCTGCTAGATTCTCAGCAGGGGTAAGAAAAGTCTCTTCCTGCTCCAATAAAAATGCTTCAAATTCCTTGGCAATCATCGAGCAAACTCCTTGGACAAGCCTGGATAAACCTCATGGTCACGTGTCAAAAAGTCTACTTTAAAATAGCTGTCATCAATCTCCACTCGAGCATAGAGACATTCTCTGATAGTCCCTCGTGGTTGGCTGATGGAGCCTGGATTTAAAAAGAGTGTTTTGCCTTCCATCCAAGCATTTGGCACATGCAAGTGACCATAGAGACAGATATCGGCATCTTCTTCCTGAGCCCAGTAGTCCAACTTTTGAAAATTGAAATTGATGTCAAACAAGTGTCCATGCGTCTGGATGATCTTGGTCGGACCAAGTTGAGTTACCAAACGTTCTGGGTAGCCAGCATAAAAGTCCATGTTGCCTTTGACGACATGGATGCCTTCCCAGAGCGGAGAGTCTGGACGGAGTTCTGAGTCACCATCGTGAAAAATGGCATCAACTTTACCCAGATAGCGATCACGGATTTCTTCCACAATCAAGCTATCTCCGTGGGAGTCACTCATTACAATGATGGTTTGCTTTGCCATGATGGAAATACCTCCAAAAGTTTCTTAACGGCTAAGGCACGGTGGGATTGGCTATTTTTTTCTTCAAGGGTTAATTCTGCTGCTGACTTACCTGTCTCTCCCACAAGGAAAAGCGGGTCATAGCCAAAGCCATTTTCCCCCTTGGGTTCAAAGTTGATATAACCTGGCCAGTCAGCTTCGACAACCAAGCTTTCCTTGTTTGGACTAGCTACGACTAGGGTTGTATGGAATTGGGCTGAGCGATCCTTGAGTTCAAAGACCATGGCCAATTCGTGCAAGAGTTTGGCGTTGTTTTCACTGTCAGTTGCTCCTACACCAGCGAATCGCGCTGACCAGACTCCTGGCAAGCCACCGAGGACATCGACTTTGAGACCAGAATCATCTGCCAAAACCATCTTTCCTGTTAATTGGGAAATGGTTTCTGCCTTAAGGCGGGCATTTTCTTCAAAGGTCATGCCAGTTTCTGCTACTTCAGGTAGATCTGGATAGTCATTGAGATTTTCCACATCGTAGCCTAGTTTGTCAAAGATAGCTCGGAATTCCTTGGTCTTGCCCTCGTTACGAGTTGCAATCAATAAGGTTTCTCTGACCTTGTTAGTTTCAAAGAAGGCTTCTACATCGACTCCTTCTTTAGGCAATTCGACATGCAAAAGCTGTCCATTTTCAACCAAGAGCAGGGCTCCCTGACGTTGGATGACTTCCAGATTGCGACCTGCTTCAGCATTTAAAATCTCAACGATAAAGGAGAGCAGACGGAAGTTAGAAGACCAGCGCATCACCGTTATCGTAATCGGAAAGCCATTTTCTTCATCACGAAAAATCCGCGCTAAATCCATAAAATCAAGCTCGAGAGGATCTTTGATAAGGCTATAGATGCCTCCATAGACATCCCAGACACCGACATACCAGTCCTGATCGTCTTTGTATTCATAAATTTTGTTTGTCATAAAGTCACATGCTCCACATGAATTTCTTTTTCCAGCCATTCTGCTCCAATTTGGGCAAAACTTTGGCTATTGGCTGTTGTGTAAAAACGATGTTGAAGAGGTCCCGCATCTCGGCTACGATTGATTTCAAAATAGTTCAGCAAAACCGAGATATCCCGTACACACTCTGCCCCACTATCGATGAGCTGAACCTTTGGTCCCATGACATTTTGGATGATAGGGCGAAGGAGTGGGTAATGGGTACAACCCAAAATCAGGCTATCTACCTTTCCGACCAAGGGGCGCAGGGTTTCATAGACCACTTTCTTGGTGACACTGGTTGACAGGGCACCAGACTCCACCAAGGGAGCAAACTTGGGACAGGCCAAACTCTCCACCTGTAAATCCGGATCCAGATCATGGATTTTTTGACGATAGATGTCTGATTGGACCGTCATGGGCGTTCCAATGACTCCGATTTTCCCACCTTGACTGGACTTGATGGCTGCCGAAGCTCCTGGCAAAATCACGCCTAAGACAGGAATATCTAGTTGGGCCTTGATTTCTTCCCAAACGACTGCAGTCGCAGTGTTACAAGCAATGACAATCATCTTGACATCCTTGGTCAAGAGAAAGTTGACCAACTGCCAAGTATATTCACGGATTTGCTCAGCAGGACGGGGACCATAGGGTGCCCGTGCCGAATCTCCAATATAGACGATTTCTTCATGGGGAAGCTGGCGCATGAGCTCACGAACAACGGTTAAGCCCCCGACACCCGAATCCAAAAAACCAATTGGTCGATTATCCATACAGTCTTCTTTCTAGTCTTTTTTCTGATTGATAGTTCATCATAATTACTCGTCCTAAATGAACGGATAGACAGCTTGATAGAATGGCAACTGCCTCTCTTTTAATCATAATCAAATATCAATAGAATGCAAGGAAAAAGTCTTATCCTTGAGAACTATTGAACATAGTGAGAAGTCTGGAACTTTCATCCCAGACTTTTCCTATTTATTTTTTCTTTTTATTGTTAGCAAGGGCTGCTTTTTGTTGGCGGATGATTTGGTGGTAAACTTGTTGTACCTTGGCTTCGCTTGGCTTTTGACCATTTGCGCTCAAGAGAGCACGAACCGCCTCAGCGTTCAAACGTGGGTTGTCTGCAAATTCTTTTTCGATTTGCTTACGAACCAAGTACATCCCTCCAAGAGCTCCTCCTAGAAAAGCTAACACAATCAAGATAATTGCTAAAAGTAAATCCATTCTTTTTCTCCTGTTTCTTTTTGAGTCTTCTATATTATACCATAAAGTGACTTTCCTGACTAGTTTGTTTTACGCTTTCAAGAGAGGGTTAAGCCAATTCTAAGCTAGTCTTACAATCAGATTGAACTATGAAATTACGAATAATTCCACCCTTTCCTCTCTTTCTTCTACTATTTTAAGAAAAAACAACAGCAAATATGTATCTTGCTAAAAAGCCCTTGACAAATGCTAGATGACCAGTAGAATGGGAGGTAAATAGAAACAAATTAAACGAAACTGCTTTATAAAATGTAAGCGGTTTCGAATACACAAAGGAGGGTTTTATGAAAAAACACTTTTGGGACAAATCCTGTCGCTATAGCATCCGCAAGCTGACGGTTGGGACTGCTTCTGTTTTACTAGGGGCTGTTTTTCTAGTCAACCACACTGTAGCCGCAGACAGTGTTGAGGTCAAGCAAACTGAACCAACCTCTGTCGAAGCAATCACTAAGCCTGATAGTGAACCCAAAGCTGCTGAAGCTACTGAAACTACAAAACCGTCTCTAGCCGAGAGTCCAGTAGTTTCCGAAAGCAAGCCAGCTGAGGAGACTCCGAAGACAAATAGTCAAGCTAGTGAAGAAGCCATTGTAGAAGCTAAAGAAAATAAGGAACCTGAAAAAGCAGATCAGCCCGTGACAAAGCAAGAAAACTATCAACTCAACTACGATCAGCCAACAGCTCCCTCCTATGATGGATGGGAAAAACAAGCCCTTCCTGTCGGAAATGGAGAAATGGGAGCCAAGGTTTTCGGACTCATTGGGGAAGAGAGAATCCAGTACAACGAAAAGACCCTCTGGTCAGGAGGACCACAACCCGATAGCACCGACTATAACGGAGGAAACTACAAGGACCGCTACAAGGTCTTGGCGGAGATTCGTAAAGCCCTCGAAGCTGGAGACCGCCAAAAAGCAAAACAACTCGCCGAACAAAATCTAGTTGGACCAAACAATGCCCAGTACGGACGTTACCTAGCCTTTGGAGATATCTTTATGGTCTTTAATAACCAGAAGAAAGGACTAGATACTGTAACTGATTATCACCGTAATCTGGATATCACAGAAGCCACTACGACCACTTCCTACACCCAAGATGGGACGACCTTCAAACGCGAAACCTTCTCCAGCTATCCTGATGATGTCACTGTGACCCACTTGACCAAAAAAGGAAACAAGACACTTGACTTTACCCTTTGGAACAGTTTGACAGAAGATTTGCTTGCTAATGGCAACTACTCTTGGGAATATTCCAACTATAAGAATGGTCATGTCACTACAGATGCAAACGGAATCCTTCTAAAGGGAACTGTCAAAGATAACGGCCTCAAATTTGCATCCTATCTAGGAATTAAAACGGACGGAAAGGTGACTGTTCAGGACGAAACTCTAACCGTTACAGGCGCAAGTTATGCGACCCTCTATCTCAGTGCCAAGACTAACTTTGCTCAGAATCCAAAAACCAACTATCGAAAAGACATTGACCTCGAAAAAACAGTTAAAGGGATTGTCGAAGCAGCTAAGGTCAAAGACTACGAAACACTTAAAAAGGCCCATATCAAGGACTATCAAAGTCTCTTTAACCGCGTTAAACTAAATCTAGGCGGAAACAAGACTGCTCAAACGACAAAAGAAGCCCTTCAAGGCTATAACCCAGAAAAAGGGCAAAAATTGGAAGAACTCTTCTTCCAATATGGCCGATATCTACTCATCAGTTCGTCTCGTGATCGGACAGATGCCCTTCCTGCCAACCTCCAAGGAGTCTGGAATGCTGTAGACAATCCACCTTGGAACGCTGACTACCACCTCAATGTCAATTTGCAAATGAACTATTGGCCTGCCTATATGAGCAATCTAGCTGAAACAGCCAAGCCAATGATTAATTACATTGACGACATGCGCTATTATGGCCGTATCGCTGCCAAGGAATACGCTGGCATCGAATCCAAAGACGGTCAAGAAAATGGTTGGCTGGTCCACACCCAGGCGACACCATTTGGCTGGACTACTCCAGGCTGGAATTACTATTGGGGTTGGTCTCCAGCTGCTAACGCTTGGATGATGCAAAACGTCTATGATTACTACAAGTTCACCAAGGATGAAACCTATCTCAAAGAAAAGATTTATCCAATGTTGAAGGAAACAGCTAAGTTCTGGAACTCCTTCTTGCACTATGACCAGGCCAGTGACCGTTGGGTGTCTTCTCCATCCTACTCACCAGAACACGGAACCATCACCATCGGAAACACCTTTGACCAATCGCTAGTCTGGCAGCTATTCCACGACTACATGGAAGTCGCTAACCATCTGAAAGTCGACCAAGACTTAGTCACAGAGGTCAAGGCTAAATTTGACAAACTAAAACCCCTCCACATCAACAAAGAGGGGCGCATCAAGGAATGGTACGAAGAGGACAGTCCCCAATTCACCAATGAAGGGATTGAAAACAACCACCGTCACGTTTCCCATCTAGTTGGTCTCTTCCCAGGTACGCTCTTTAGCAAGGACCAGGCTGAATACCTAGAAGCTGCGCGTGCTACCTTGAACCACCGTGGAGATGGTGGTACAGGTTGGTCTAAGGCCAATAAAATCAACCTCTGGGCTCGTCTGCTGGACGGTAACCGCGCCCATCGCTTACTCGCTGAACAGCTTAAGTATTCAACCCTAGAAAATCTTTGGGATACCCACGCGCCTTTCCAAATCGACGGAAACTTTGGAGCAACTAGTGGGATGGCAGAAATGCTCCTCCAATCTCATACTGGCTATATTGCGCCATTGCCAGCCCTTCCAGATGCTTGGAAAGACGGTCAGGTTTCTGGCTTGGTTGCTCGAGGAAACTTTGAAGTCAGCATGAAGTGGAAAGATAAAAATCTGCAAAGCTTGTCCTTCCTTTCAAATGTCGGTGGAGACTTGGTTGTAGATTATCCAAATATCGAAGCCAGCCAAATCAAGGTCAATGGCAAACCAGTCAAGGCAACGATCCTTAAAGATAATCGTATCCAGCTTGCAACACAAAAAGGTGACGTCATTACCTTTGAACACTTCCCTGGTCGCATAACCAGTCTGACAGCCGTTCGACAAAATGGAGCCACTGCCGAACTTACCTTTAACCAAGTAGAAGGCGCTACCCACTATGTCATCCAAAGACAAGTGAAAGACGCATCTGGCCAAACTTCTGCGACCAGAGAATTTGTAACCAATCAAACCCACTTTATCGACCGATCACTCAATCCTCAACATGCCTATACCTATACCGTCAAGGCTATGCTGGGCGAAGTTTCCACACAAGTTTCTGAACAAGCAACTGTAGAAACCCCTAGTGAATTGATGGATGATCGAGACGGCCGTATCCAGTACGGAGCTGCCTTTGGAAACTGGGCAGACTCAGAATTATTTGGAGGAACAGAGAAATTTGCTGACCTTTCAAAAGGAGACTACACAGACGAAGACCTCACTGCCACCATTCCTTTCACTGGCGTTGGTATCGAAATCTATGGACTGAGATCGTCTGAACTAGGTCTTGCCACTGCTAAAATTGATGGCAAAGAAGTTGGCGAGCTTGACTTCCATACTGCTGGGGCAACTGAAAAAGGTAGTCTCATCGGTCGCTTCTCAGGATTATCTGACGGACCTCACACATTGACTCTTAGCGTTAAACGTGAGCACAAAGGACGTGGTAGTGAGCGCTCGAAAATTTCATTAGACTACTTCAGGATCCTAGCAGGAACAGGCAATACGATTGAAAAAATAGATGATCGCGATTCACATATCCAGTATGGTACCCAGTTTAAGGACTGGTCCGACCCTGAACTCTACGGTGGTACGGAAAAATACGCTGATATCAACAACAGCGACTCTAGTGTAGCTTCAGAAGCTCAGGCAACCATTTCCTTTACAGGGACGGGCATTCGTATTTATGGCTTGAAGAGCCTTGCCCTTGGACGAGCACGTGTTACACTAGATGGCAAAGAAATGCCAAGTCTAGACTTCTACACTTCAGGTGCAACTGAAAAGAGGGCCTTTATTGGCGAATTTACAAATCTTACTGACGGTCCACACACCCTGACATTACAAGTTGACCCAGATTCGCCAGAAGGCCGCAAGAAAATCTCTCTAGACTCCTTTGATATCATCAAAGCTCCAGCTGTTGGTTTAGATAGCCCTAGCATCGCGCCTCTTAAGGAAAATGACAAAAACATTTCCTTAACTCTACCAGCTGGGGAATGGGAAGCCATCGCAGTGATCTTCCCAGGAGTCAAAGATCCTCTAGTTTTGCGTAAGGTGGATGAAACGCATCTGGTTACCAGTGGGGATCAGACTATCCTATCAATCCAAGACAATCAAGTTCAAATCCCAATCCCTGACGAAACCAATCGCAAAGCTGGAAATGCCATTGAAGCTTATACCATTCAAGGAAATACCACAAGCAGCCCTATCGTGGCCGTCTTTACTAAAAAAGATGAAAAGAAAGTTGACGAGAAGCAACCAACTACAAGCAAGGGGGACGAACCAGCTCCTACTGTTGACATTCCTGAATACACTAAACCTATCGGAACCGCAGGGCAAGAAGAAGCGCCTACTGTTGAAATTCCTGAATACACCGAGCCTATCGGAACGGCGGGACAAGAAGAGTCTCCTACTGTAGAAAAGCCTGAATACACCGAACCGATCGGGACTGCGGGGCAAGAAGAGTCTCCTACTGTTGAAAAACCTGAATACACCAAGCCTATCGGAACAGCAGGGCAAGAAATGCCGCCTACTGTTGAGAAACCTGAATACAATAAACCTATCGGGACTAGCGGGGATCAGACCGCTCCAACCCTTAGACTTCCTGACTATCCAGTTCAAGTCTTGAAAGATAAGGAAACTGGAGTAGAAATCATCGGTGGAGCCAACGACTTAGAAGGAATTTCTCACATCTCTAGCCGACGTGTCCTAGCTCAAGAACTCTTTGGCAAGACCTATGATGCTTACGACCTACAGCTTAAAAGTCCAACTGATCATAGCTTGCAGCCAAAAGGCTCTGTCTTGGTTCGCTTGCCTATTTCAACTAACGTAGAAAAGGTCTACTATATTACTCCGACCAAGGAGTTGCGAGCCCTTGATTTCGACGTTAGAGAAGGAAAGGTAGAATTCATCACTAATCATTTCAGTACCTATGCCGTCGTCTATCAAGCTACTGGAACAAGCTCTAACACAGAGGAAAAACCAAGTGCTTCAGATACAGAAACCTTGGCACACGAGGCTGAACAACTTTCAGCTAGTTCTAACCTTGCTAAAACTGGAAATCATTCTCCTAAAGAAGAACTTCCAGCAACAGGAGAAGCGTCCAACCCACTTCTCTTCTTAGCAGGACTCAGCCTAGCCCTTACAGCCACTTTTATGTTAAAAGGAAGAAAGGATGACTCCAACTAACCTTTAAGCACACAAAAACAGGATGAAGATCACCTTCATCCTGTTTTATTTTGTAATCAGAAATTATTTTTACAGTAGGTATAAAAAGACTAAGGTCAAGAGACTTGTTAGAAGGCCAACTCCCCAAAAGAAGAAGTCAACCTTCCACTCGCTCCAAGGATTGCCCTTGCCTGAGAATCCTCCAAGCTCAAAATGGTGATGGACAGGCGTCATACGGAAAATACGCTTTCCACCACTAAGTTTGAAGTAGGTAACCTGCATCATAACAGAGCTTGTCTCAAAGACATAGATAATCCCAATCAGCAAGAGGGTCCATTCTTGGTGGAGGGCCATAGAGATTGCTGCCAGCATCCCACCTAAAGCCAAACTTCCCACATCTCCCATGAAGACCTTGGCAGGCTTGTGATTAAAGACGAAGAAGCCTAGCAAACCACCAATCATGGCAAGAATCACAAGAAGAATATCCAGTTGATTTTGCATATAAGCAATCACACCGTAGGCCGATAAGCTAATCACTACGGAAATACTTGCTAAGCCGTCAATCCCATCCGTCAGATTCACCGCATTTGAAAAGCCAACTAGCCAGAAAAGGGCAAAGAAAATATAGAAAATTCCCAGATGAACTTGGTAACCAAAAACCGAAAGCATATCGCCACCACGCTCATAAAAGAGGTAGAAAATCACTCCTCCAAGGAGCTGGAGAGCAAGTTTTTGCTTGGGATTTAAGCCTTCGTTAATCTTACGAAAGACCTTGAGGAAATCATCCAAAAAACCTACCAAACCATACAAAACCAAGATAAACAAAATCATGCCTACATTGTTGGTCAATTGTTGGGTAAAGAGAGCGACAAGGAAGCTCACAACAACTGCAACGATCAGGAAGACAAGACCTCCCATGGTTGGAGTTCCAGCTTTAGCTTGGTGTTGCTTGACATCCTCGTGCATCTGCTGACCTGTAATCTGTGCTTTTCGATAAAATCGGATAAAGGCTGGAATACCTATCAAGGTCAATAGAAAGGCTAGGATTCCAGCACTAATGGAACTAATCATCTTAATCTCCTAAAGTTATTTTCATTTTTTTAATGTCTTTGAGGGCTGTATTGGCACGGACACTTTGTTTCTTGACCGTTTTGCCACTACCTTCCCACTCGACTTCTATATTCAGCCATTTGGCAAATGTTTGCACATTTTCATCTGTCCAGCCGTACATATCAGGCATTTCTTCGACCTTGTCAGACAGGATTAAGATCTGCTGATTGGCTTCCAAATTATCTCCTTCAGCAACCGAGAGTTCCTTGATCTTAGTTCCTGTTCCAATAACGATTGGTTGGACAAGGTTGCGACGCAATTCCTCTGCTAGGTCTCCCGGCGTAAAGTCCTTGGTAGCTGGCATGGCATAGCTTGTCGTCTTGCTGACCTGATCTAAGCTCTTGGCAGTTGACTGAAGATTGAGGGATTCTTTCATAGCAGAAGCTCGCTCAAGGATTGGGTTGGCAAACTCCCCAAGCTGAACACCCGAATAATGCTCTGGCTGTTGCACCGTCACATAGAGGATAAAGTCAGGATTCTCTGCAGGATGCATTGACACAACAGAGAAGATATAGTTGGTTTCACCCGTTAGGTAACCCCCATTCTTCTCATCAGCAATCTGAGCAGTCCCTGATTTCAGGGCAACATTCTGTCCCGGAACATTGACATTTGGTTTTCCTGTGCTGTGGTTATACATGGTACCGTAGACAGGATCTGTTCCGACCATGACCATGTGCTCCCGAGTAGAGGACGCTGCTGCTTTTGACACAGGATTTCCGACAATTTCCTTCTGAGACTTACGAACAGATTGGTCATTTGGATCATAGAGGGCGCTGATAAATTTCGGTTCCAACATAACCCCATCATTGGCAATGGCTGTAAAGGCACGAATCATTTGCGTCTGAGTTACTGAAATCCCTTGTCCAAATGCACTCATGGCAATATTAACAATATTATCTGCAGGCAATTGACCTGAATACTCATCAGTCAGACCAAAACGCGTCGGCACCCCAAACTTAAAGCGGTTTAGATAATCCAACCAAGTAGTATCTCCCATTTTTTGTTCAAGTAGACTCATTCCAACATTACTGGAGTGAGCGAAACCTTGTGAGAAAGTCATCATCCCACCAGTAGTCAAACCATCATTAACATCCCAATCTCGAATCGTCGCATCCGCTATTTTTAATTCGCTGCTATTGAAGTATTCTCCACCTGGGAAAGTATTATTATCAATAGATGCTGCTAGCGTCATGACCTTCATGGCTGATCCTGGTTCGTAGTTACTTTGATAAAGAATATCACGCCAAACAAAGTCTTTGGTGATACCATCCTTGGTATCTGCATTAAAGGTCGGCCGTTGGGTCGTAGCCAGGATTTCCCCTGTTTTAGCGCTGACCAAGGTAGCCGTCATATACTTGCCTTTTACCTTTTCCTGAAAGGCATCCATCTGGGTTTCCATAAAGGATTGCAAGGGACTAGAAAGGGTTGTGTACACATCCTTTCCATCTACCGTTTGTTGAGAAGCTTGATCTGTACCCGGAACAATATTTCCCAGACGATCCTTCTCATAGGTAATGATCCCATCTGTACCCGCCAGAATGTTATTTAAAGAACTCTCCAACCCAGATGTCCCAATCAAACGTTTGGTTCCATCCTCATTTTCATGGAGTTGCGCTAAACCGATAAAGGAAGAAGCAAACTGTCCATTGGGATAACTGCGGTTAGGACTAGTTGTGAAGTCAACTCCCTCCACGCCAGCAGTTTTTAGGTCATTTTTAATAGCCATCATATTGGCATAGGTGATCCCATTTCCCTTGGTACCAAAAGACACCTGTTTTAGATCTGGCTGAGAAAGCTGTTCTTTGACATAAGACTCCTCCATATCCAGATACTTATGGAAAATTTCAGCCACCTTATTAAATTGAGAATCCTCTACATAGAGAATTTTGCCTGTTGCTGACTTGTAGGTCTTGTCAATAACGGCATAGATATTATACGAAGTCGCATCCTCTGCAATAGGCGTTCCATTACGATCGTAGATGGTTCCCCGTTTTGCAGGAATCGTCTTGGTTGTTTGATGGACCTTGTTTGCTTCTTGAACCAAGTCCTTACCAAATTTTTTACCTGTTCCGATAATGACCGCAAAGTTGACCAAAAAGACAGCGAAGAGTATGACAGCCAATAAACTCAGGCTTTTCCCTACTCTTCGACGATTTTCTTCTGGAGATTTACGGTTACGAACGGCATAACGGATGATTTTTTCTTTCCACTGTTTCATTTCTTACTCCGCTGCTCGGATATTTTCGTTATTCAGCTGCAAATCCTTAGAGTTTGCAATTTCTTTCAAACGTTCTGAACGAATCAATTCATTGACCTCTTGCTTGGCATCGTCTAGCTCGGTTTTCTTTTCTTCGATTTGAGCATTGACCTTGGTCAATTCATTCTGAACTTGTAATAGCTTGGTCTGCATAAACACAACGCTAATTGCCAGGATAATCATTGTTGCAGCAATCGAAACATAGAAGGCCTTTTCCACACGTGAAAAACCTTTAAACTTCGTTTGCAATAACTGGCTTGTTTTTTCGATTCTTTCTGCCATGTTTTTCCTCTTACTTGTGAATTTTTCTAGCCACGCGCAACTTGGCTGAATGCGAACGATTGTTGGCTTCTAGCTCTTCAGCACTTGGCAAGATTGGCTTGCGGGATACCAATTCCATCTTAGGCTTAAGGTCATCTGGAATGAAGGGCAAGCCTTTGGGAACTTCCACTGTTGAAGCTTCTTTAAATAGTTGCTTGGTCAAGCGGTCTTCCAGAGAATGGAAGGTAATGACCGAGATTCTCCCATCTAGAGCCAGCATGTCCATAGCCTGCTGGATGGATTCATCTGCAGCGCCCAGCTCATCATTGACTTCGATTCGGATAGCCTGGAAAATCTGCTTGGCAGGGTGTCCCTTTTTCTTGAGCTCCTTGGCAGGCTTGGCCGACTTGATAATCTCTGCCAACTCCGCCGTTGTCTCAATGGGTTTCACCTCACGCGCTTGCTCAATCTTACGAGCTATCTGTTTAGAGAATTTATCCTCACCATACTTGAAAAAGATCCGAACCAAGTCATGATAGTCATAATGATTGACCACTTCATAGGCCGTCAGACTAGCTTCCTGATTCATACGCATATCCAGTGGCGCATCCTTTTTATAAGAAAAGCCACGTTCACGCTGATCTAGCTGAGGACTGGACACTCCCAAGTCATAACAAATTCCATCAATTTCCTGGACACCAGCCTCCTGCAAACGTGCCTGCAAATGACGGAAGTTATCCTTGATAAAGGTTACCATCCCCTTTTCGATATAGGGTGCCAACCGTTTTTGCGCATTGTCAATGGCATTCTGGTCCTGGTCAAAGGCATAGAGATGCCCTTTTTCGCTCAATTTACTTAATAAATATTCGCTATGGCCTGCTCCGCCCAAAGTCGCATCAACGTAGATACCGTCAGGTTTTACGTCAAGCATATCAATCGTTTCATGAAGCAAGACCGTTACATGATGAAATTCTTTTGTCATATCTTATCTATTTTACCACAAATCTGACCAGCTTGCACTTGTCAGACAAGGCTAAGTTTCTTCGAAAATAATTCTCAAAAATATGTCATATATACTTGACATCTCATCCCCGAAAGAATATAAT
This sequence comes from Streptococcus oralis ATCC 49296, assembly GCF_000185265.1. Classification (GTDB taxonomy): domain Bacteria; phylum Bacillota; class Bacilli; order Lactobacillales; family Streptococcaceae; genus Streptococcus; species Streptococcus oralis_BC. Next base: position 97,952 of record NZ_GL622183.1, read on the forward strand.
ATAGTCAAATATATACGACATATCAGAAAGGAGACTCTATGAATCGTGTGAAAGAATTCCGCAAGGAACTGGGCATTTCCCAGCTCGAGCTCGCCAAAGATATCGGTGTCTCGAGACAGACCATCAACATGATTGAAAACGACAAGTACAATCCAACCCTGGAACTCTGTCTCAATCTCGCCCGCAGCCTCCAAACTGACCTCAACAGTCTTTTTTGGGAAGACGATTTTTAAAAAAGGAGCAAACAAGTGAAAAAAGAAACTCTCACTGAAAAACTCATCAAACGCATATACGGTATTTCTGGTCCCCTTGACGAACACAAACGGCGCGAGGCCGATCGTATCGGGAATCAGGTCTTTATTGTCCTCTTTTATCTGATGACATTTGGCAATCTTATCCCGCTCGTTCTTGCCTATAAATACCCGCAAATTGTCGCTATCGGTTATCCTCTCGTGGTGTTTGGTATTTCGATGATGGCTGCCCTTTATGTTGTCTCTCAAACCAAAAAAACGGGCATCACAGCTATTGATCCCGAAATGTTAAGTAAGAAAGAAAGTAAACAGCTACATTTTCCGGGTCTAAAAGCTGGTCTGATCTATGGCATTGGCATGTTCTTTGGAATACCGCTTCTGAATGTCCTAACCGATGATAGCAAGGATTATCTTGGTTCTCTTTTAAATACAGGGCATTTTGTATCAACTATCCTAGCTACCCTCTTCTTCGGAGTGACCATACAAATTATCGTCTCTCTTCGCATTCGAAAAGCCAAGAAAGACCAAGAAAACGACTAGGAGGTTCCTTATGAAATCACTAGCTAGACTACTGATCAGTCATGTTTTTATCAGTATCTTTGTTACCTTTTTCCTACTTTCTGGACATATTGAGCATCCTTTCTTGATTATCATTCTTTTATTCCTTCCTGTATTGAACAAGGGACAGAGATTCCAGAAAATCCAATCAAAAAAAATACGTCTTCTAAACGCATCTCTCTGTTTTATCCTCGTATCCTTTCCACAACTTTTAACAAATCCTATGGATTGGAGATACCTGGTATTTCTAATAATCTGTATCATTTTTAGTTTGGTTTACTTCTATACTCTCTATCAACTCTTTAAAGAAGTCAATCAAAAATCGCTCATTTAGGAGATTACTAGCATGAAAAAAGAAGACTTAACCACTCGCCTACTCCGAAATCTCTTTCATATCCAAGGCCCCTTTGATGAATGCCGCCAAGAGATGATTTACAGGGCTTGTGCCCGTTCCTTGATCCAAATCGTTTACTCCTCCCTCCTACTCTTCTTGTTCTATCTCCTATTTGGACGCTTCATAGAGTTGGTTCGAGATGCCATGCCCTACGTTTATTCTGGACTCATTTTTTTCATTACTTTAAAAACTCAGAGAGCCGTCAAAGAACTCCATCTAGAAAAAGATGACAAGTCAGAAATCATTCTCAAAACCTATAGCAAAGCTCAAATCAAATTTCGGAGTTGGATTGTGTTTTTCGGTATTCTAATTGGTTTATTTACTTTGCTATGTTTCCATAAACTCTATGTCCAACAAATTCCTCTTTCTATTTTTTTAGAAAAACTTTTTCAAACAGATATCCTCATCCCTTTACTGGTATTTGGTTTGAGTATTGCTGCTATCTTTGGAACTATGGTTAATGCATTTCTATCACTACAGGAGGAAAAAACTCCTAACAATCGTAATCCTAAGGAGAAAATAAATCAATGACCTCATTATACGATTTCTCAGTCTTGAACCAAGATGATCAAGAAACATCACTTAAAAGCTACCGAGGCAAGGTTCTCTTGATTGTCAACACTGCTACAGGATGTGGTTTAACGCCCCAGTACCAGGGACTTCAAGAACTCTATGATCGCTATCAAGATCAGGGCTTTGAAATCTTAGATTTCCCTTGCAATCAGTTCATGGGACAAGCACCTGGCAGCGCAGAGGAAATCAATAGTTTCTGTAGCCTACACTATCAGACCACTTTCCCTCGCTTTGCCAAGATTAAGGTCAACGGCAAGGAGGCTGATCCTCTTTATGTTTGGCTAAAAGACCAGAAGTCTGGCCCGCTAGGAAAACGAATCGAATGGAATTTTGCTAAGTTTCTCATTGGTCGAGATGGGCAAGTCCTTGAGCGCTTCTCTTCCAAAACAGACCCCCAAACCATCCAAGAGTCTCTCCAAAAAATACTCTAATTTCTTTTTAAAACGTATCCTTTCATTTAGTTTGAGCCCTGAAAGGATGCGTTTTTTCTTTAAAAAGTAACTGATTTTATTTAATTTATATTTATTTTTTTGCTTTTTGCTCTTGCAATTCTTTCATTAATTTAGTATATTTGTTATATTAAAAGTTTTCAGTCATTTTAAGGGAGAAATGACCTTTTAAATTTTTTTATCTTAAAATGAAAGCGCTTTATAAACAGGAGGTAAGGTGGCTTACAAATTATCAGAGAGTTTTTTCATTAAATCAAGTTGTAACCAAGTCAGACTTGGGCTTGGGCAGTAGCTGACTGCCTTTCTAAAAACTAGGAGTATATTATGAATCGATACCTTTTTGAAAAAGGGCAAACATTTAGCATTCGGAAGTTGACTGTAGGTGTGGCCTCTGTTATCGTCGGACTGGCATTTTTTGCTTCTGGAACCGTGCGTGCAGACGAAACCTCTCCTGCCACAACATCCAATTTAGATCAGCAAATGAAACAAGTCGCAGATATAGAAGAGACCAAGGCTGAACCAGTCAAAAAAGAAGGTCGTGTAGAAGCTGAAAAACAAGAAACACCTGTTGCCGATACCAACAGTGCTGACTTGCTCCCTGAAGACATTCAGGACCGTGCCTATCCCGACACACCTGTCAAAGAACTCGATACGACTACTATCGTTGACCAGAAAGCTAGTCCAAAGGTAGAAACTAAGAGCATTCTAAAGGACAAGGAAGAAGCTCCAAAAGAAACTGAGAACGGAAACCGTGCCATCATTAACGGTGGACAAGACCTCAAACACATCAACTACGAGGGACAACCTGCTACTGCTGCTACTATGGTATACAGCACTTACAACGCAGGGGAACAACGCTACCTCGTTTCAGGCTCAGGTATCTTTGTAGCACCTAACCTGATCCTTACCGTTGCTCATAACTTCCTAGAGGCCAATAAAGAAACTGGCGAAGGTCACATTCGTGGTGGAAAATCTGCCCAGTTCTACTATAACGTTGGTTCAAACAGCGAAAAGAAAAACTCACTGCCATCTTCTGGAACTACGGTTTTATTCAGAGAAAAGGACATCCATTTCTGGAACAAGAAAGAGTTTGGAAAAGGCTATAAGAATGACCTTGCTCTTGTAGAAGCTCCTATTCCTCTTCCGATTGCTAGTTCAAACAAAGCAGCAACCTTTGCACCTTTGGCGGAGCACAAGACGCATCAGCCGGGAGAAGCCATCAGTACGATTGGCTACCCAACTGACTCGAGCTCAAAAGAACTGAAACAACCTATCCTAGCTGGTCAGCTTTACAAGGCAGATGGGACCATCCGATCTGTTGAGTCCTATGATGATAAGGGAACAACCGGTATTACCTACAAAACCACTTCTGTATCTGGTTTGTCTGGTGGCGGGATTGTCGATAGCCAAGGAAAAGTTCTGGGGGTTCACCAACACGGAACCGTTGACAATGGTGTGGCTGAAAAGGATCGCTTTGGTGGCGGACTCGTCCTTTCACCTGAACAACTTAAATGGGTGAAGGACATGATTGCCAAGTATGGTGTGAAAGGCTGGTACCAAGGTGATAACGGAAATCGTTACTATTTTACTGATGAGGGGCGTATGCTTCGGAATGAGAAAGCTGTTATCGGAAGCAACGAATATTCCTTCAACCAAGATGGGATTGCTACCTTGACCAAGGGAGTTGAATACGGTCGCGTTGTTATCCAACACGAAGACGAAGAAGGAAATCCTGTCAAAGATAATGACACCTTTATCGAACAGACAGCTGTTGATTCGCCATTTGACTATAATTTCAAAAAAGAAATCGAGAAAACGGACTTCTATCAGAAGAATAAAGACAAATACGAAATTGTATCCATTGATGGCGTAGCAGTCAATAAACAGCTAAAAGATACTTGGACTGAAGATCACAATGTTGTCAGCAAAGCGCCTGCCGGTACACGTGTCATCAAGGTAGTCTATAAAATCAACAAAGGCTCCTTCAAAGTTTACTACCGTCAAAAAGGAACCACTACTGAATTAGCGGAAGCGACAGTTGATAACAATGACGGCCAAGAGTATGACGTTTCCTTTGTCAACACCTTCCATGCAAAAGACATTGCTGGCTACCGTCCAGTCAAAACTAGCCTGGAAGCAACCATCCAGCATAAAGGTGTGAATGAGGTCGTCTTTGAATACGAGCCGGTCGCTGATACAGCTAATCCAACGACACCGACTCCACCAGTGGCTCATCCAGAAGATAAAGAAACCGAAATTGGCAATCATGGACCTCTTCCAAGCAAGGCTCAACTCGATTACCACAAGGAAGAATTGGCAGCCTTCATCCACTACGGAATGAACACCTATACCAATTCTGAATGGGGAAATGGGAAAGAAGACCCCCGATACTTCAATCCAACCAACTTGGATACTGACCAGTGGATTCGTACTCTGAAGGAAACGGGCTTCAAACGAACTATTATGGTTGTTAAACACCACGACGGATTCGTTGCTTACCCATCTAAATACACCAACCATACCGTAGCTGCTAGCCCATGGAAAGATGGTAAGGGTGACCTTCTCGAAGAAGTTTCCAAGTCCGCTAGCAAGTATGACATGAATATGGGTGTTTACTTGTCACCATGGGATGCTAATCATCCAAAATACCATGTTGCAACCGAAAAAGAATACAACCAATACTATCTCAACCAACTGAAAGAAATCCTTGGTAATCCAAAATACGGTAACAAAGGGAAATTTATCGAGGTTTGGATGGACGGTGCGCGTGGTAGCGGTGCCCAAAAAGTAACCTATACCTTTGATGAATGGTTCAAATACATCAAAGAAGCTGAAGGAGATATCGCTATCTTCTCTGCTCAACCGACAAGCGTTCGCTGGATCGGAAATGAACGGGGAATCGCAGGTGACCCTGTATGGCATAAAGTCAAAAGGGCCAACATCACAGACGATGTGAAAAACGAATACCTCAACCATGGTGACCCTGATGGTGATATGTACTCTGTAGGGGAAGCTGATGTTTCGATCCGTTCAGGCTGGTTCTACCATGACAACCAACAGCCGAAATCACTCAAAGAGCTGATGGATATCTACTTCAAGTCTGTTGGTCGTGGAACGCCACTCCTTCTCAATATTCCACCAAATAAAGAAGGAAAATTCGCAGATGCGGATGTGGCTCGCTTGAAGGAGTTCAAGGCAACCCTAGACCAAATGTATGCGACTGACTTTGCCAAAGGTGCCACTGTAACAGCAAGTTCTACTCGTCAAAACCACCTTTACAAGGAAAGCCACCTCACAGACGGTAAAGATGACACCAGCTGGGCGCTCACAAATGATGCCACAACCGGTAGCTTTACAGTCGATTTGGGGCAAAAGAGACGCTTTGACGTCGTTGAACTCAAGGAAGACATCGCCAAAGGGCAACGTATCTCTGGTTTCAAGATTGAAGTTGAAATCAACGGACGTTGGGTGACATACGGCGAAGGTTCGACCGTTGGTTACCGTCGCTTGGTTCAAGGCAAGCCTGTAGAGGCACAAAAAATCCGTGTGACCATCACCGGTGCTCAAGCAACTCCAATCTTGACCAACTTCTCAGTCTACAAGACACCAAGCAGCATTGAAAAGACAGATGGCTACCCTCTTGGACTTGAATACCACTCAAACACAACGGCAGATACAGCTGGAACAACTTGGTACAATGAATCTGAAGGTGTTCGTGGCACTTCTATGTGGACCAATCAAAAAGACGCCAAAGTAAGCTATACCTTCACAGGAACCAAGGCCTATGTTGTCTCTACAGTCGACCCAGGTCATGGAGAAATGTCTGTCTACGTTGATGGTCAAAAGGTTGCCGATGTCCAAACTAAGAATGCTAGTCGTAAACGCAGCCAAAAAGTCTTTGAGACAGGCGATTTAGCACCTGGTCAACACACTATTACCCTTGTAAATAAAACAGGCGAACCAATTGCTACAGAAGGGATCTACACCCTAAACAATGATAGCAAGGGAATGTTTGAACTCGAGTCTACTAACTACGAAGTCGAAAAAGGAAAATCAGTCACTGTTAAGATTAAACGTGTTGGTGGAAGCAAGGGGGCTGCTACTGTTCGCTTCATCACAGAACCTGGAACTGGGGTTCACGGTAAAGTTTACCAAGATACAACTCAAGATGTGACCTTTAAAGACGGAGAAACAGAAAAGACTGTTACCATCCCAACGATTGACTTTACAGAACAAGCCGACTCTGTCTTTGACTTCAAAGCCAAGCTCACTTCTGTTTCTGATGGTGCCTTGCTCGGTTTTGCTACAGATGCAACCATCCAAGTGATGAAAGCTGAATTGCTGATCAAGGACCAAACAAGTTATGATGACCAAGCTAGTCAGTTGGATTATAGTCCTGGCTGGCACCATGAAACCAATTCGGCAGACAAGTACCAAAAAACGGAGTCTTGGGCTTCCTTTGGTCGCTTAACTGATGAGCAAAAGAAAAAGACAACTGTCACAGCCTACTTCTACGGTACTGGACTTGATATCAAGGGCTATGTTGATCCAAATCATGGTATCTACAAAGTCTTTCTAGATGGCAAAGAAGTTCCTTACCAAGAGGGCATGGGAAATGCTTCGACTATTGATGGCAAGAAATACTTTAGCGGTCACGCTGCCCAACGCCAAGGCAATCAAACTCTGGTTAGCCTAAAAGGTCTGGACGAAAACTTGCACGCAGTCACCCTTCAACTCGATCCTGATCGAAACGATTTGTCTCGAAATATCGGTATCCAGGTAGACCAATTCATCACTCGTGGCGAAGGTAGTGAACTCTACAGTAAGGCAGATATCATCCAGTCTATCTCTAAATGGAAAGATGATCTGTCAAACTTTGATCCAGCAGGTTTGAAAAATACGGCTACTGCACGTCAAGCTTTCCAAGCAAATCTAGAAAAATTGAGAAACCAACTTAGTACCGAAGCTGTGGATGTTCAAGAAGTCATGTTGACAGTCAGTGCCCTACAAGATATCCTATCCAAGGATGAGAACTATCAAAGAGGCCAAGAGGAACCTAGTCCAGAGCAACCGGAACAGCCTGAAGAACCTGAGAAACCTGACCAGCCTGAGCAACCAGCTGAACCAAAACAACCGGAAATTGAATACGATAAAGCCATGGCTAGCTTGACTGAAGCTATCGAGAAAAAAGTCGGTGAGCTTGGTTCTAACAACGAAGCTAAGAAGAAATTAGTTGAAATTGCAGATCAAGCCATTGCTGCGATCCAAGAAGCTAAGACTCAGGAAGCAGTCAATCAAGCACTAGAAACTGCTCTCGAACAAATCAGCAAGCTCGAAGCAGCTCAGCCTGAAAAACCTGCTCGTCCGGAAACTCCTGCTCAACCGGAAAAACCAGCTCAACCTGAGAAACCGGCACAACCGGAAACTCCAGCGCAACCGGAAACTCCAGCTCAGCCTGAACAACCAGCTCAACCTGAGAAACCGGCACAACCGGAAACTCCAGCGCAACCGGAAACTCCAGCTCAGCCTGAACAACCAGCTCAACCTGAACAACCAGCTCAACCGGAAAAACCTGCTCAACCTGAGAAACCAATCACTTCTTCATCTCCTGAGGAAGGAGTTAAGAACCTTGTCTTTACACTTCCAAGTTTGGAAATTGTGAATAAACCAGTGCCGTTCAAGACTATCCGTCGTGAAAATGCCCAATTAGACAAAGGGAAAGAGCAGGTTCTATCAGAAGGTAAGGACGGTATCCTAGTCGAGTATGTTGAAGTAGACGGTGACAATCGCAAGGTTGTCAAAACGGAAACAACCCCAGCTCAAGATCGAGTGATTGAGGTAGGTACTAAACAAAGTTCAGTAGGAACAGAGGCACCACCTGTTGTGACCCTTCCTGAGCACCCTCTACCAGCTCAACCAGAAAAACCAATTACTTCTTCAAGTCCTGAGGAAGGGGTTAAAGACCTTGTCTTTACACTTCCAAGTTTGGAAATTGTCAATAAACCAGTACCGTTCAAGACTATCCGTCGCGAAAATGCCCAATTAGACAAAGGAAAAGAGCAAGTTCTATCAGAAGGTAAGGACGGTATCCTAGTCGAGTATGTTGAAGTAGACGGTGACAATCGCAAGGTTGTTCAAACGGAAATAACTCCGGCTCAGGATCGAGTGATTGAGGTAGGTAGCAAACAAAGCTCAGTTGGTACAGAAGCGCCACCAGTTGTGACTCTTCCTGAGTATGTTCTACCAAGAGAGACTGAAAAACCTGCTCCAGCCGTAACAGATAATTCATCAGCAAAAGATGAAAAAGCTCCTGTTACAGCTACGGTCAAAGAAGACAAGGAAAGAGAACTCCCTGCAACTGGGGAACAAGAAGCGAATGCCTTCCTATTCTTGGCAGCTATTACTTCTATCTTGTCTCTCCTTATCTTCCAAAAGAATTTCAAAGACTAAAAAAATCTTTGATTGATTCTTTCTAATTATTCAGTTCCCCCGTTGAGAAGACCATTTGGTCTTCTCTTTTTCTATCTGTAAAATTAAAAAACATCCACAAATATACATGGATGTTTTGGTATGACTCTATAAAGTAAGATGATCATTGAAGATAGCTGTTCTCAAATCCAACTACGCTTTCAAATAAACGCTCATCTAAAAAAGAGAGTGCACCTTGTCTTATCTCATCAGAACTACCATCATAAGTTTCTGCAAGAACTCCACAGATAAAAGATGGTGTTTCGAATTCCAATACCATGAGATTTTCTGACGCTCACAAGCAATCTCCCCTAAGTCAGACTTCCCTCTCCCACATCTAGTCACTGACTACTATTTTTGAGTCCAGCGTATGCATAGATTCGATTTCTGGGGCACTCTTTTTCTGTCACTACCCTAAAATAAAAGCGATGCTCCCGCCCATCCTTGGCATTTTCCTTGTTTAAGACAAAGTAGTTCTTCTGATTCATTGCCATGGTTCGTAGGATATCATCGATCAAAAAAGTCAAGGGAACATTCATGGCAGAGTATTTTTGGAAATCCTCTTCAAAGCGGATATAACTATCTGAAAAATAATCCATCTGTAGTTTGTTTTCATACAGCTCTTTTCTAGTCATAAACTTCCTCCTCCCACAGTCGAATTTCGAGGATATCTACAATCTCTATCAGCCTGTAGCCCTCATTGGTCCTAATAGATAGAGTTTGAGGTGATATTTCGCTTACCTCACCGATGATTGTCATTTTTTGCTTTCTTGCCTTGACAACAAAACATCCCTTCAGTTGCCCAACATAAAGCTGAGAAAGCAAGAGTAGCTTCTCAACGGAATTCAAATTCGTCGAAAAATCAACACGATTTTTTTCTTCACTGATCGAACTGGTGTGTTCTGAAAGGTAAAATCCCATCCACTTCTGCATCCCTGGATCTTGATAGTCTCGCGCAGATTGAAAAGGTAAATAAGAACGATCAATCATTTTAGTCCGTCTAATCCTCCAGCAGAATGCCCCCCAATCAGCTTGCTTCTAGCAAGACTCCTAGAGGCTTCTTCCAGTGCATTGGCCTTTAAAAGGGAGGTAAAACCAAATTGCTCCCGAATGGAGTCAATAGCCGTCTGGAGCCTTTCTTCTTTTTCTAACTTGTCAACATCATCAAAGAGGGAGATCAAGCCAAAGGACTCGTCCACAAATCCTGAATAGTTGACTCCAACACTTCTGACCGCTCCAGAAGTGTATTTATTATGAAATAGCTTCAAAACATAATCCGTTAAGATAGCTGTATTGTTGGTCGGTTCGACCTTCATTTGTGTGTGAATAGACGGCCTGACCTCCTCTTTAGAGAAACCGACATAGATAGAGACAAGGGTTGTTTTCTTTCCCGCCCTTCTCAATCTAATAGCCACCTGCTCTGCCATTTCTCGGAGAATAATTTCAATATCCCGTAGCTTCACGTAGTCTCTCGGTAAAATTTGAGAATTTCCCAACCCCTGAGACTTGGCTTTATAGGGCCTGTGAACATTGCTCTCATCAATCCCGTTAGCATGAAACCACAAACGCAAGCCAGCCTGACCAAGTGTTTTCTGTAGCTGGTCTGGATTACTAGTGGCCAATTCCTTGATGGAAAAAATCCCCTGAGCATGCAAGCGTTTCTCCATCCGCCTGCCAATCCCCCAAAAGTCAGTTATCTTGGGAATGGCCCAAACCTTCTCTTCCACGTCTTGGTAAGACCAGTTAGCCCTCATGGTCGGGGTGTGCTTGGCCTCATTATCCAGTGCCAACTTGGCCAGTAAGGGATTGGCATTGGACATACCCACCGTAGAGTAGATCCCTGTCTGCCTCCAAATATCCCTCTGGATACGAGCAGAAAGCAGATCCAGCTTGTCTTTGCGAGAGAGATTCTTGTCTGGGATGAAATAGTTGAGTGAACTGGTCAGATCAATAAAGCCCTCATCGATAGAGTAGGGATAAATATCGTCTGGGCTACCATAGTTTTGAAAGATTCGCTGGATTTCCATATTGACTGCTATGTATTCATCCATCCTAGGTGGCACAATCAAAGTCACTTGAGCCCAATCTTCGATGTAGCGAACATAGTCTGAGTCAGTCGGCAAGCCTTGCTTTCGAGCATTGTAATAAGAAAATTTGCGCGTTTTGATATCAAAAGGCAGATCATAGGCCCGGCCAACATTGGACTTGCCAAAAATCTTCTTAAACATGGGAGAGGAGGCTAGGATAAGACCAGTTGAATTATCCGCGCGACTCATGACACAAAGCGAGGTCTTCAGCGGATGCAAGCCCCTTTTCACACACTCGACACTGGCATAAAAGGATTTCATGTCGACAAAGGCAATGTCACTTTTGGGCTCTCTGGAATAATCAAAGTAGCCCATAGGCTAACCCTCCATCGGCACAAAGTTCCCAACGATAATCCCCACAATCCGAGGATCTTCCTCATAGGAGATGAAAATGTCCTTGTATTTAGGATTGATCGATACCAGACGCAAGCCATCTTCCTCCCTATAAACCCGTTTGATATAGGTCTGGTTGTTACAAACTACTGCATAAACCGCCCCGTCATAGTCAAATCCTGTTTCCCGAATCAGAGCCACTGAACCATTTTGATATTTAGGTTCCATAGAGTCCCCAGCCACCCAGGACGCAAAATCATGGGCCAACTCCTCGTTAAAGTAGACCGTATCAAAATTCTGATCATCGTAGACCGAAGCCCCGTTCCCTGCTGACATACGTTCATAGACACGGTACTCGTAGAGGCGCTCTGGCATGGTCGCCACCTTCTGAGTTTGTTCTTCTTGAGCCAGGTTGCGAGCATAGAGCACAACCTTGTCCTTCCCTTGCTTGGAGAGGCTATTGTAGAGACGAACAATCTCAATCTGAGTAAAATACCCTCTTGCTACCTTTAAAATATTCTCTAGCTGAGCAACCTTCTCCTTGGATGGTTCCTTAATTCCACGTTCCCAAGCCGAGTAAGCCTGAAAACTAATCCCCAACTCCTCTGCAATTTCCTTCTGTGTCAATTTTAACTCTTTTCTCCGAGCCTTGAGTTTTTCTGGCTGATACATACTTCACCTCCTAGTGTGATGCTTTATTGAGAATATCTCCTTTAGAAAGATCAATTGATAGTTGAGTTTACATTCTCAAAACTCAACCAATTCGGTTTAGTTTTATTATATAAAAAAAATAGACGATTGTCTACTGGGAAAATCAAGTTTAAACAGCACCACTTATCTATTCTGAACAAAAGAACACCTCGAAAGGTGCTCTTTGTATGTATTGTAATTCTTTCGAATTAACGTTTACTAAATTATGATGCTTTACGAGCTTTCTTTAGACCTGGTTGGAAACACTTCATTTAAAGTAATTTTAGAATAACTTTGTAGCATTATTCCACCGTTTTTTACTTTTTCTATCAAAGAATAGAATCAAATTATATCAATTCTTCATACCACGTATTTTATTTATACTTCATCACTCTCCAATAATATGTTTTTTATATTTTTTAGACCTACATTTGATATTTCAGAAGTTGAAAATAGTTCAAATTTATATTTTATAAACATAGCACTGCCATCATTATGTGTAGACATAATAATTTGGTAGTCTGATAATGAATGTCTTATTAAATCAATTAAAGCATATACATTCATAGAATCCATGTCTTGAATCGGATCATCAATTGATAAAAATTTGAATTCTTTTGAAATCTTAAATGTAGTATTTAGTGCCAAAGTGAAAGCAAACGAAATAACAGCTACTTGTCCAGAACTCAATTGATACATCACATCCTGCTCACTATTACTATTTGCTATAAACCTAATATTAGAATTATTTTGAGTAGTTAGTAAAACTCCCATTCCTTGTTGATAATTTTGTAAAATCTTAGCAGTATACATATAAAAAGGAAGCTTCAACTTTCGAATCATCTGTTCTTGGTAAAATTTTATATTATCATTTAATTTCCTAACACGATCCTGAAGATAGGTAATCGTTTGTTCAATTATTTGAAGACGTTTCTCAATTTGGTTAGACATTGTTAAACTTTGTAATTCAAACTGGTTAATAATATACTCTCGTTTTTGATTGATACTTTCTATAGTACAGTTCTCAAAAATTTTCTCATTAGATGCAAAGTACTTATCAAACATATTTTGTAAATCTAAACTTTTAGAATTATCAAATACTATTTGTGATCTAGCCTCCTCTAAGAATACTAATAACCCATCTTTGTTCTCTTCAAATTTATGCAAGGAAATGGGTAAGTGTCCAAAAGAAATTCCAAATTCCCTTATTGATTCTCTAGCTAGAATAGAATATTTTTCTAAAAGTTTTTCAAAATCTACTCTCTTATTTACAACTCTAAGGAAATTATCATAGACTTCATTTGGAATCAACAGTTTTTCTTGCAATGAACTTATTAACTCTTTTTTCAAAATCTCAAACTTTTGTAGCGAAGCATTCTTATCAACTAACATAGGCGTCATCTCTGAGTTCATTGCAACTAAGTTGCTAAAAGACTCAGGAAAATTATACTTACCTATAGAGCGTATCACCGCCAAAAAATCTTCAGGAAGAACAAAGAGTTTCTCTTGCTTAATTTGAATCTGATTTTGCAACTCTATTTTTAAATTATTTAATTCTTCAACCAAATTTGAAACTTCCATTTCAAAATTAGTCAAATTTTTACGCAGTTGATTCGTTGTTTCTTCGTAGGCTACCAGTAAATTCTCGCTTTCAATCCAATCATAACCACAAAACACACATTCTGAATTTTTTTCATCACTATGTTCTTTTAGACGACTTCTTATCTCGAGTAACTTGTTAATCGAATTTGTACCATCATCCAGTTGCTCTTTTTTAATCTTGTAATTTGTTAACTTGGAATCAAACGTTTCAAGCCATACTTGACCAAATTCCCAATCTGGAAAATCATTTAAAGAATTCTTAATTGTTTCTATATTAAGTTTATCAATTTCGACATCAAGTAGATCCTCTAGAATTTTTCCACGTTTAAACATTCTACTGTCATTTTCCAATGACTCTAGTTGTCCAATATAATTTTTAAGTAAAAAATAGGAATAATTTTTATCATTTGAAATTAAAGTATGATTTTGTTCAATATACTCTATATTTTCCTGATTTTCAAGTATTTCTCTAACTATTAAGTAAATAGTAAAATCTTTATCATCCAGCACCTCTCGCTCAAACTGCTCACTTTGTTTTCTGAGGAAGTAATCCTTTGGAGAAAATGAATTTCGAAATTCTTGTAATTTATCAATTTCTGATAGATATATATTTAAACTTTCATTTGATAATTCATCATCAAAAACAATCGATTTATTGTTAAAAGCAAAGTCAGTATCTGCTCTAAGAGATAATTTAGAATATGGAGTGTTATTCTTAATTGGGGAATTTTTTAGCTTATTCTTTTTTGCTTTTAGTTCCTTTTCACTAGAGGATAAAACACTTCTTAAACGCTCTAATCGATTTTTTCTATTAACATAGTTTCCAATATTTAATAAAAAGTTCAATTGCTCCTTTCTATCTTTCTCCTTTTGCTTCAAATAATAAGCTGTTTCATCCTGTTGAATGTAATGAAACAAATCAAAAGTATCACCTAAGCTGTAATTTTCTGATTCATATCCTAAAAACTGACTAATGTCCTTTTGTATATCTCTTTCACTAGAACCCTCAAAGTCTTCATCAGATTGAAATGAGATTCCTGGACCAACCCGAGCTCTTCTTTGAAATTTAGAAAATGAAAACTTTGGTACATTGCGATCCTCAGTATTCATACTACTCTTATAGAGACTAGATACTATCAAAGAATTCCCCTCATCATTTGTCAACATAAGCTCAATGAATGTATCTTCATTAGGATTATTTTGAAAATAAGGAGTACTAAAACTACTTCTACCGTCACTATAATCGGACTCTTCAATTCGACGGATTTTTCCAGTTAATGATAACTCTATTGCGTCAAAAATTGTAGTTTTTCCAAATCCATTTGGTCCAACAAACAAAGTTACATTCTCTTGAAAATCAATAATTCGAGTTCCCTTTATATTTTTAAAGTTTTTTATTAAGATTTTTTTGATTTTCATGGTAATAATTCTCCTATTTGTAGTAAATCAGAAACATTTTCATCATCGGTAGAAATATCTTTTAGTGATTCTGATAAAATCTCATCAGTGACCTTAGTATAAAAATCCAATAATCTATTATCTAATTCATCATTATCATCCTGATACTGATTTTCTATACTTTGATAAATATCATTTCTTTTAGGGAGTGTGAAAAACGGTAGTTTTACTCCAATTTCCATGGCTATAAAATACGACTCACTAAAAAACATATCCTTTTCAAAAAGATCAATATTAGATTCCAAGTATTTATAGAGTGTTTCATTAGTAGTTTTGTCCCGTAAATCCGACAACCCATCTTGAGTATATAATAAAATGAACTTTCTAAAATAGTAATAGTCCTCTTCAATTAACAATATTGAGCGTTGGAATTTTTCATCTTCAAATGCTTCTTTTAAATTATCAACTTCTACTAAAATAAATAGAGAGGTATTTTTCTTAATATTTTCGTGTTCTGATTTCAAAGATAGTCTCTTAAACTCTTTTATAACTTGTGAAGTCTTATCATCATCAAAAAAATTATGCAGATCATTAGAACTATATTGACTAACAATAAAATACTCTGAGTTTTGTGAGTTAGTATAGAAATCAAATTCTGTATCCAACTGGTTAAAATGGTTATTTTGTAAAAATTTTATAATGGTATCTCTCATATTAGTCCTCCGGTACCCTCAAACTCTTTTCTTTTGCTTTCTTAATGCTAATAAATTCCATATTCGGTTTAAAAATGTTATGTTGTACCCCAGTACTCCATTCTTCACGATATCTATTATCTAGCATGCCATCAAATTCATCAATTCTATTCCCAATATGCAACTCATCTATATCTCTATTAATAAGGAAATCATGATTAAAGGTAGTTTTTAAAAATTCTGAGTTATCAATAATATTTTTAATTACTGTTGCAATACAACCAGGAGATTCTTCAATATCAATTAAGGAGAATCTATAACTTTTTTCAACATCATCTAAAAAACTATAATGTTTAAACGAAAATTTTCTAGCATCTTTTATGATAGAATAGAATATTTTTTCTAAGAGAGTAATATTAAATATTTTTGTAAAATCTTCATCTGACTTTGCATCGGGTAAAACCATTCTTACAAACTTATAAAACTCTTTTTTAGATAGCGACAGTAAATGATTGATTATTTTATCCATCGATTTGAAGACCTCTTCAGAAATATCAGTTGAAGAATAACGATGATATTTTTCCCAGCTATATGTCAAAGTATTCTTCATTTCATATACTTCATCTTTAGGCGCTTCTTCTTCTATAATCTCTAGCAATTCTCCAAAATATATTTCTGGAAAACCAGATTCACTGTGCGATTTCCCTATACTATGATCCAACAAGGATCCTACATATCTATGATATACTTGTTCAAGATGAGAACTATTCTCTTCTAAAGGATTTTTTTCTATCTTTAAAATTTTTTTAATTTCAGCTATACAATAGTCTTTAATAGTATCATTATTATCTTGAGAAAGTGGGCAATAAAACAGATTTTCAGATTGATTATACTCATAAAGTTTGATACCAGAATCATTATCTGTATATTTTGTTCGCCCAGAATATTTTTCCAAATAATCATCCTTTGATAGTTTAAAATCTGGCACATCTACAATCACATGTAAAAATCTGCCGTCACAAGGAACCACCTCTCGTACTGCATTTCCTTTACCATCAAATTCATGAATCTGAAATCCCTTTGTGTCTATTTTTTCTTTTTCATCTTCAAACTTCCTCTTTTGTATATTAAATAAATCTGAGTAATCTTCTCTTTCATTTCCATTAATATACGCTTTCACTTGATGCCTTGATATTACACTCCTCTCTTTATCAACAATGTCAAAATCCTCAGCATTCTCATATCTTATAGCATAATCTTCAAAATTTTCTATTTCATTTTCAATGCACCACCGTAATTGTCTTAGCGCAACTAAAAACCCAACTTTTCCTTGATGAATATAGCCGCTCCAACTTGGTGTTGCATTCCTATTTTGGTCAACGTTTGAACCTGCCATTTATCCTCCTTATATACACATTTAAATAAAATTAATATGTGGGATCAAGTAGTTAACATCATTATATAATTTCCTAAATAACTCGTCAACTCTAGATCACACACCTTAACACTTACTAAAGAAATATTCCTCATTTTAAATTTTATTTTTTCTCTTTAATACATTCTTATTATACAATCTGTTCTAAAATTTTAATTTATGACATATTTTTGATGCATAATACTTCTCAATATACTAATATTGATATTTTTTCTTGAACTATACTAGCTAGATTTGAGGAAGATTACAACTTAAAAGATACAAATAACTCCTAGACTCTTTAAATAGAACAACTTAATCTATTCCATTCTTAACTAGAGATAACCTCATTAATTCTACATCTCTTGAAACCAATTCTTATCCCGATAATCAAGTCATTTTAGAACTATTAATCTCACATTATTTTAAGAATCACTTCAAAACAATTTGTTATCTTTACAAGTTAAAAAACTAAAATTAAACTTTATAAGAAATCTTTTGTAAAGAAAATTATAAAAATGGATATTTCTCCTCAACATTTGTTCTATAATCATTTTTTCAGATACAATTTTTTAAAAGTAGAAT
>NZ_GL622183.1:115900-127139 GCF_000185265.1 Streptococcus oralis ATCC 49296
CAAAAAACATCCAAGAAAACATTCTTGAATGTCTGGGAAGATTGATGGCTCCATTTGGCCTATCAGCAAATGAGGATACTATGGCCTCCTTATCTCAAATACTGCTGTATGAACCCACTCATTATGAATGTGTAAGTCATTTTCTATCATTCTACTAAAGGTGAAGCCATTTTTTAAAAGCACCCTCTGAGAGGCTAGGTTACCCGTTGCCGTTCCTGCAATGATTCTATTGAAACCATAAGTAATAAAGGCTTTTTCTAAAACGAGTTTAACCGCTTCGCTTGCATAGCCTAAATTGCTAACATTTTCTCCAATCCTATACCCAAGCTCTGCTGTTGTTCGATCATTCTTTAAAACACTTAAATTGATTCTTCCGACCATAACGCCTTGCGAATCTCTAATAAGATGCATATAGACATCACGATTCCTTTGTTCCGTTAACAATTCCCTTGTAATTTCTTTAAAACCTTCTGGATCAAAATAGTTAGCTGGTCTAGGAGGTAAATTTCGCTCAAAATACTCCCGATTTTCTTTTTCAAAAGCATATACATCTAGACTATTTGCTTCAGACAACAGCTCTAAACTGATCATTACAAAACATCCCTTCTCTTCTTAGGTAAAATATTGTGAAACTGACCTAGATCTAGCAACTCCTACTCTAATTTTTGCAGCAGCTTTACAACTTGACGATTTTCAATCCTCACATAGTATACACCACTATCATTGACAAGTTTATCCTCTTTATACTTAGCAATTTTGACAGCATAAAGACCGCGTGGTAGGGGTTGGTTGGCAAAAAATTCCTTCATGAGCGCTTCAAGCTCTTTAAGATAGTCATCATACAAGAGATCTCTTTTTTCTTTTGGAACGAAATATTGAAATTCAAATGTTGGTATAAAAATCTTTTTTTGGAAAAGATATTGAGCATCCATGGGATACATCCCTTGCAGAGCTTGGCCCTTGCTTTGATTTTCCTCTAATATTTCATTATAAAGATAGATATTATCAGATTGGTTATTAAATTCAAAACCAATACCTTGATACTTCAAATCAGGCAGTTTAGGATCTTTGATTGAACTGTCCAGTGTTTTTAAAAACTCGCTGGTACCTGGACTAACCTCAATCCCTAAATAGGCTAATTCTGGGAAAACATCATAAATTTTTTTATAATTCTTGTAATCAACCTCTGCATCTGTCTTTCCATATGTTTCATTTTTCGAAAAGCGAGTATAGTATTTAAATCGAGTTTTAACCTGATAGTTTTTTCCAGCTATATTTTCACTATAGGTACCATGGATTATAAATCCTCCCACACTTGTATAGTTTTTCTCGTATTTTTCTAACTCAAACTGTCCTGTAAGACCGTAATTTTGATAAGAACGATGCACAGCTTGCTCAAGCTCAGTTCGACTTGCATGGGCAAATAGCCCCCACATATCCATTAGAGAAAAAATCGGACTGAACACTGTGAAGATTACCATTGGAATCACTATGGATAAGCAACCTATTAATAGCCAATTTCTTTTCTTGGCGTTTCCTTCAGATTTTTTAGCAGTTTTCAGTTTTCGTTTTAAGATTAGAATGAGTAAAACCAAAATCCCTAATACTAATAAAACCAATCTACAATCTCCTTTTACTTTTGACAGTTGTTAACAGGTAGATAGGAGACTGACAGAAATACTCGTCTCACCTGCTAACTTATCTTGAAATCCATAAACTCGTCTAAAATGAGGAGCAACCCTTATCCCATTATACCACATGGGCAATGCCGTGAGAAGATGAGAAAAGCAAAAGAAATCCACCTGAAATAAATTCAGGTGGTTAATGAAATTTTGCAGTTAGTTGAAGAAACTCTCAATCCAACCACTTATATTGTTTAACAATATTCCTAGCTGACCAATAAGTCCATCCATCTCCAAAGCTTTATTCTCATACTCATTAATTTTTATGAGTAACTCATCAATATTTTCGTCCATAGCCTTAATACTAGAATTAAAATATGAAATCAGATCACCTGCGGGTGTAACAAATTTCGTATCATGCAAATTTCCAGTCCAAGAATCATCATATTCATCTTTTTTAGAAGCTACAGCTTTTTTTTGCTTAACAAATTCACTTTTAATTTTCCGTAACTCGTCATATATTTCCTTAACTTTTTTTGCCTCTTCTAAATAACCTTCTTTTTTTGATTGAGCTGAACTAATCTGCGATTGAATTGCAGCTTCTTGACTAACTTTTGACATCTATACCTCATCTCCCTAACAAATAAGCAAGCACTACAACGGCGTAGACCATGATTAACAATATAGCACTACCGATGCCCAACAATTTATAAAGTTTGTTAATTCCACAGTATCGTTCCACATAAGCCCTGTTTGGTTTTTCAGGATCATACCATACCGTCATCGTCGAATAAATTGGGAAATGCGTACGCATTAAGCTATTAAAGGATATAAAGGAATTACGATAAAAGGTTAGTGAATTCGCCAGCATATCTTCTCTGGTAAAATTATCAGATGTTTTTACGGGCCCCCATGGAAGCGAAATCGTTTTGATTATAAAATACCGTAATGGCTTGCTATAAGTAGTTCCGTTAACCGTATATTCAACAATCGGAGGATTCCCAGCTTGAAAATTACTATAGCCCACAACCGTTCCCTTAACAGACGATTTGGCAAGACGTACCATCTTTTTATCCCGAAAATAAAGGTAAAGATATGTACCAGATAAAAAGATCAAGGATAAAAGAATGACGATGGTAGCAAATAAAAATAAAATGGTTTCTGTTGTCATATTCAACTCCTATCTTATTCTACGCTCTTCACATCAGACATTGAAAGTGTCATCTTGGATGGATCTGACATCGAGTCAACAAGCTCCAATTGTTCTGAGTTAAGTGGTAACAAAATTAACGTGGTTGTGTAAGAAGGTAACTCACCACTATCCTTGATAGTATAGCTAATCTTTTGATTATCAAAAATAGTTTTGCCATCATAGGACCAGCTTAGTGAAAACTCCAAATCTTTTTTGATATCTACATCAGTTTTATTGACGAGCATTAGTGCTGCTCTACCATCTGAGACGGCTCCTGTAAAGTAGATAGCCATATTTCCCTTACTTCCAATTTCTGGATGTTCTTTGGTCAATTTTTTACCAAGTTCAATTAAATCCGACGTTTTACCTTCATATTGTGGTGCTACTACAAATTTTAATTTTTTCTCCTCCTTGACAATCGTCTCATTTTTATTAGCCTCTTTATCTTTAATCCCATTAGAGCAACCTCCAAGTATTAACAATAAAATTATAACAAACAGCTTCTTCATTTTTTCACCTTTCTATTCAAAATCCAATTAATTCCTTTTCCTATTTTCATTTCTAACTCCTTAATATTATTCGTATTTAATTATATCATACGAAACTTATAATAGAAAAACTCACCTGAATTAAATTCAGGTGAGTTCAGATAGTTATGGAAAATCTTTGTATTGACTCTCTGCGATTTCAACCATTTTCCTACGATTATGACGTTCCTTAGAATCTTTTCCGCCTTGGATATAACGTTCTCTACGCTCCTCTCGTGACTCAGGAGCTTTCGTATACATATTCTGACCGATGGACTGAGCCATACTCGCATCTGCGCTTCGAAAGGCCTCACCAACAGCCCCAAGATACTCATCTAAGGAACTAATCGTCTCCACCATTTCCTTAGAGAGTTTCTTAATACCATCTGTCGCAGCTTCTATCTTTTCCGTCGCACTTGAAGAAATGAGGTCCGAAACGTTATGTTTTAACTCACCACTCATATCTTTAAATGCACCATTCACCCGGCTGAGATTATCAGGATTAATTTTCTTATTACTCATTCAATTTCACTCCGTCATTTCTAACAATCTTCTTATATTTTCCGAAGGACAGGATGTTTCTCCAACCAGGCATTCGCCTCTTGGCTGTTACGAATCTGAACATCTGAGGCTTCCCCATCATCATTCAGTCCATAAATGGTTAGAAGGTCTTCTCCCTTGGGGGCGAATCAATGTAACAAGGTGTCAAACCACTCATCCGGTGTGACCTTATCTGTACGGACATAAAGTGACCAATTCTGATTGATAAGTTTATCTTCGATGTCTGGATAAAGACTGTAGAGGTTGATGTTAGGGTCTGGGACCTGCCCTTCAGACCTAGTTGTGACGATCTCATTCGAAGGATCAATATAACCCTTAGAGTCTAAAATTTTATCATAATTCGTTGCTCTTACAGTACTACTGATAATTGAATCCATCTCAAACTTTGTGTCTTTTGGAAGTTCCACCACTTCTTCCGTCTCCAAATTGAGATAGACTGTTTTGTAACTCCAATTCTTTTCATCGGTTAAATCTACAATTTCTATCCCAAAGTAGTGAGTATCCTCAACGTAATAGGAGTCGAACAGATTTCTAGGAATGCTTTTCTGATTGTAGCTTCGCACTGCCTGATACAGGTCTATCTTTCGTTCAGGCAAGCCCTCCTCGTCTAAATTATATAGGACTAAATTCCAATACTCTCCCTCCCTCTGGTGATGAGGAATGTTAATTTTATCCTCTTCTAAAAAGAACTTATATTCATCTGTGATCGCATATGTTTTACTGACAAATAAACTCCCTTTATTGCTAGGCGCAAGGACATATTGGTTCTTATCTCCAAATAGTTGAAAGTCTGATTTTCCCATAGCAGTTCGCATTCTATACTCTGGTTCTTTTGGGGGTTGACTGGGCTTCAAAAGAAGAAAGAAACAAGATCCTGTTACGACTAAGAGGCTTAAAACTCCCAGAATGATTAGTATTTTTTTCCTATATTGTTTCATTGACTTCCTCCTGAGTATTTGTTGTTTGTATCTGATGAACAAAGATTATAAACTCTTAACCCATTATACCATATGCGTGACGCCGTGAGAAGATGAAAAAAAACTCACCTGAATCATGTTCAGGTGAGTTCATATAGTTATGGAAAATCTTTGTATTGACTTTCTGCGATTTCAACCATTTTCCTACGGTTATGACGTTCCTTAGAATCTTTTCCGCCTTGGATATAACGTTCTCTACGCTCTGCTCGTGACTCAGGAGCTTTCGTATACATATTCTGACCGATGGATTGAGCCATACTCGCATCTGCGCTTCGAAAGGCCTCACCAACCGCCCCAAGATACTCATCTAAGGAACTAATCGTCTCCACCATTTCCTTAGAGAGTTTCTTAATACCATCTGTCGCAGCTTCTATCTTTTCCGTCGCACTTGAAGAAATGAGGTCCGAAACGTTATGTTCTAACTCACCACTCATATCTTTAAATGCACCATTCACTCGGCTGAGATTATCCGGATTAATTTTCTTATTACTCACTCTTTATCACTCCCGTCTGCTCTATAGTCTCCTGTTATTTTCTTCCGAAGAGCTGGATGTTGCTCCAACCAAGCATTCGCCTCTTGGCTGTTACGAATCTGAACATCTGAGGCTTCCCCATCATCATTACGTCCATAAACGGTTAGAAGGTCTTCTCCCTTGGGGGCGAACCAGTGTAACAAGGTTTCAAACCACTCATCCGGTGTAACCTTATCTGGACGGACATAAAGCGACCAATTCTGATTGATGAGTTTATCTTCTAGGTCCGGATAAAGACTATAGAGGTTGATATTAGGGTCTGGGATGCTTCCTTCATACTTATCTGCAAGTATCTTATTTAAAGGAGGAAAATAACCCTTAGAGTCTAGAACCTTATCGTAGTTTGTTGTTCTTGCGATATCACTTATGTCATCATTCATTCCAAACTTTGTATCTTTTGGAAGATCCACTACTTCTTCCGTCTCCAAATTGAGATAGACTGTTCTGATTACCCAATTTTCTTCATCCGTTAAATCTCTAATTTCTAACCCAAAGTAGTGAGTATCCTCAACGTAATAGGAATCGAGTAGATTTGTAGGAACGCTTTTCTGATTGTAGCTTCGCACTGCCTGAAAAAGGTCAATCTTTCGCTCTGGCAAGCCCTCCTCGTCTAAATTATACAAAATTAAGTTCCAATACTCTCCCTCCATCTGAAGATGAGGTGTTTCATGTATCTTTCCTTCTTCCTCTACTATAAAAGTCTTGTACTCATCTGTGATCGCATATGTTTTACTGACAAAGAAACTCCCTTTACTGCTAGACGAAAGGACATATTGGTTCTTATCTCCAAATAGTTGAAAATCTGATTTTTCCCTGGCAGTTCCCATTGTATACTTTTGTTCTTTTGGGGGTTGACTGGGCTTCAAGAAAAGTAAGAAACAAGATCCCGTTATGACTAGAAAAAGAAGAAGGAGTGACCAGACAACTTTCCGATTCCTAAATACCTGTTTGTTCACTATTAGTTACCTCCTATTCCAACTAAGTGATTAAAATAAAGATCCTCATTCTTACCATAATCATCATACTTAAATTTGTATTCTCCCATACTCTGTGTTACATTTTGGAATTCTTTCAATCCTTTTACGAGCTTCTCTCCACCCAGTTGTTCAGGAGAAATGCTGCCATCCCCACTGAAAAGAGATTTCACTTCCTCTGTATAGTCTCCAGATGGTTCAATCGCATTTAATTGTTTTTCTATTTCGTTAAATTTAATTACTGCTGTTTCTACATTACCTTTTTGTTTCTCTAAAATCCGACGGAAATAATAGCCTCGTAAACCATTCTGCTGGAGGTCTGCCATCCGAAGATTGGCCTCAAAGTCATAACGAGATTGTCCAGAAATATGCTTATAGCTATTTCCTTCTTTTATTGCTGTAGCACCTGTATCCATTTCTTGATTTAAAAGATCTTTATCAATTTTTTCCAACTCTGATTGAATCTTTTGAGCTTTCTCAAAATGTTCTAAGAAACCACCAGCAACATGTGAACTAGCTTTTTTTAGATTCTTATATTTTTTGAAATCAGTTTCACTCAGTGCCTTTGTACCATTTTTAGCTACAGCATCAAATATGTTTTTCTCCTCTTTGGTTGCTGCTGCTGCTTCTACCATATTCCAAACGAAACCTGCAAGCGGGTTCATAGATACAATGTTCTTAGTTATATTATAAGTCGATTCCATCCATAAGCGGTCTTTTTGCTTTCTAAGTTCTTCCATTTTATCTAATTTTTTAAGCTGATCCTGCTCCTTATAACTACTTACACTAATCGTTTCAGAGCCATCTTTTCGATCTATTCCTAAATCTTGGATTGTAAAGGTATATTCTCCATCAGTCTTCGAAGAGGTAAAACTTCCTGCTTTAATATTTCGTTTAGTCGACACTGTATAATCACCAGTCTTCCCATTTTCTTGGGCGACTCCTTTAACTGTTATGGTAACCTTTCCAAATTTTTCAGTATTCATATACGTTAAAATATTATTTAGACGACCATAGCGAACGGAGCTTTCCTTTAATGCTTTTAAGCGTTCTTTTGCTTCCTCTTCCTCTTTTAACCATTCTTCATACTCTTTACTATTGTAGTCTTTTGGCATAGGCTTTCTCAACGATTGCCCCTTAGCATTAAGGCCATCTACAATCGTATCAATACTAGATGATAATTTCGCTGTATAGACTTGAACCTCTTTCACATCTCGATTAGAAAGAACCTCAAAGAATGCCCCTAATCCATCAACTTCACCTTTCTCAGCAGCCTTTTCTAGACGATTGGCAACTAGCATCGTCGTTGGGAGACTAGCATCATTCACTTTCGCTCTGGCTAATTTTTCAAAATAGTCTTTTTTTGTCTTATATCTAGATTCAGAAATTAAAACCTTTATGATTTCAACATCATCAGAGGTATAAGCAGCATCAAGATAATTGACATTATCCTGTCTTAAGTCACCTCGTTGGATAGCATCCAAAATATTTAAAGCTGGAATAGAAGTTATGGCCTTGGCATTTTGAGTCAAAATTGCTAAAGACTCAAAGGTCTCGGCTGACTTTGTTATGTCAGTCTCTAGTTTTTCATGAGCAGTCTTAATTCCCTTATGTGTTTCCTTTCGAGACTTCACTTCCTCCAAAATCAAACTGTCAGCTGTGGAATCAAAATTAGAAATTGTGGCATCCCCTTCTCCCATTACATCAACAGCTTGCTGAACTACTTTTATGACTTTACTTTTTACTATTGCAATTACATCACGTTGCTGGGCTTCCAAAGAGTTCGTTAGAGTGGTCATAGATTCATCATCTGTAAAAGCCAAGGAAGAAAAACCCAAACCTTTCAATTCTCCCGTAAAGGTGAAAACTTGTTGACCATAGGTCATGACAGCCTTTGGAGCATCTTTAAATACCGTTGTTTGTATCTTATTCAACTTCTCAAAGAATGCATTAATGGCCTCTGCCTTCTCACCTTCAAGGCTAGTATTAAACTCTCGGACTGTATCGCTCGCCGCTTCTTCAAAACGTCCGCCAAAACTATGAATACTAGTCCCATAGCTGTCTAAACCAGCTATATTTTTTACTTGTATCGACATCTACCTCTCCTTTCTAGTTGCCATTTAAAGCCATATTTAAGGCGTACCGGGCATTTGATTCTGCCAACCGAGCGCTTTGTAAATCTGATTCTGCTTCCGAAATCTTACTATCCAGCAAAGACAAGATCTCATCCTTTTTTTCAGACAGCATTTTCTCTAATTTGTCCAAATCTTCTCTCTCTTGTTTTGCCTCATCATCATACTTTTCGCCTGCAATATAAGATGACAACGATGAGGATGTCCAGATATCTGTAGATTCATTTTTAACGTTCTTTCGCTCAGCTTCTAGTTCTGCTTTTCTACTAGCCGCTTGGCTTGTTACTGACGAAGCGCTATACAAGGCATTGGTCAACGCTATAATAGTTTTAATATCTTTAGCCATAGCTATCTTCCCTTTCTATATCATTAATACTTTCATTCTACTTGCTACCCCATCGGAAACATAGTAGTGTTCTTGTTCTTCTAATTGTGGCTCACGAACAGGTCTATTTGTGACAGTCAGAACTGATTGATCGCTTAAGCGAAGTGCTAAAATAGCCTGCTTATAAGAACGAGCAGTTTTTGAGATCACATCGATATGCTTGGTGATTAGTGGCGAACTCATTACAATTGAACCATATCCAGCTCGTATTCCTTTATCTAGGACATAAGCCAATGTATCAAGCGCTTCTGAGTTTAATTCACTCACCAATTCAATTAAATTGTAGACAACTACTGTTGCTACGTGCTCTCTTTCGTTTTGCTCTAAACGCTCATTAATTCGCTTCTCTATACTTGCGATAGCACTTAGATAGTCTTCGGAGTTACTAATAATCGTCACACCTTCCATTTCAGGTAGACTATGATACTTCGGTGCCAAGACGATGACCTTCTGTTTCCCTTTGGCAATGTGTTTCACCAAGGCCGTCATCTGCTCTTCCTTATCTGTTAAGTAAAGGAGATTCCCCTTAGCCAGATTCCAAGTAACCGGTTCAACTGTCTCCAAGTCAAGTCCTAATGGCACAAGTCCGTGTTCATAGGCAGTCTGCACGCTTGCTCGGCTATAGAAGTCTTTCTCTGTCAACTCCTCTGGCACCATCGGGATGGCACTTGGGCGCTGTCCGGTCCAGGCTTCTTGGAGGGAAGCGACTGCTTGGCGCAGGTTGTTAAGGACTTGGGTGTCATTGGATCCATAAACCGGGAGTGCCAGCTGGATGACATCCACTTCTTCACGTTTCATGAGAGCCCGTCCCTTGATATCTTCCATAGTCATAGCAAGTGGGGTAGAGCCCACGATGGCTCGCACTTCACCTGCCTCATTTTGTGGCAGGCTCAACTGGTGCTTGAAGTTCGAGTAGAGTTGAGCACGAAGGTTGGTCTGGCGACCAGCTGTCACCAAGAGGTGAACCCCGATACTGAGACCTTCACGAGAGATACGCACCAAGAGCTTGAAGAGTTCCGCCTCATAGGCTTCTTCCTTGAAGGCCTCATAGCTATCTAAGAGGATGACAATAGCCGGCTCTTCCTGACCACTGGCCTGACGGTAGAGTTCCAAGGTCCCAACACCATAGTCCGCAAGGAGTTTCTTACGACGGTTAAGTTCTCTCTCCATGATTCGTACAAACTTAGAGATCTTCTCTGTTTGGTCCAAAAGCATGGTATCTGCCACCTGTGGAAGCTTGGACAATGGAGCCAAACCATTGGTACCAAAGTCCATCAAGTACATGGTAAGGGCCTTTGGACTGAATTTGCGAGCCAAGTCCATGGCTGCGGTTTGCAAGAAGGTCGTCTTTCCTGTACCCGGACTTCCGTAAAGGAGGATATGACCATCCTTGGAGAGATTGATAGAGACAGCTTCCTGCTTCTGGGCCTGCGGGATATCTGCCATCCCCAAGAGGACAGAGAGTGGTTTCTCTTGTGCCCAGGCTACTGCTGGTTGCACTTCTTCCAGTTCGTCTAGTGCGATTCGCTCTTTGAGCGGTGGCAACCATGGCTGTGGTACTGGAGGAATCTCTTGTTCTTCACACAAGAGCTGGATATGGTGCACTATCGCATCCAACTCTGTCGGAACTTCCTTGATCTCATCCACATCTTCTAAGCCTGATAGGTCTTCATTCAAGATTTCATATTGGCCCAATTCATTGATTAGGTAGATAGTATGGTCCTCAATCCCCATATCGTCCTTGTCCGGCTGGTAATCTGCCCCTGACCAGGCTGACTGGAAGAGCTCATAGACTTCGTTATTTCCGACCTGTAGATAGGCACGTCCTGTCTGAGTAATCTCGGCCGCGTCCGGTGTATGAAGCATTTCATTGGAGTCCGAACGGTCCGCCACCTTAAGGGCGATCTTGAAGCGAGAGTTAGACCAGATCTGGTCATCCACCACACCAGAAGGTTTCTGAGTAGCTAGGATCAAGTGGACCCCGAGGGAACGCCCGACACGCGCAATAGATACCAACTCCTTGATAAAGTCGGGCTGGTTGACCTTGAGCTCTGCGAACTCATCTGAGATGAGAAAGAGGTGAGGGAGCGGTTCTGTCGCTTCTCCGTTTTTAAATTTCTTCTGGTATTGATTGATATGGTTGACTTCGAACTCTCCAAAGAGTCGTTCACGACGATGGATCTCCGCATTGATCGAAGCCAGAGCCCGCATAGATTGGGCACCATCCAAGTTGGTAATCGTCCCCAAGAGATGGGGCAGATTTTTAAAGAGATTGGCCATCCCACCACCCTTGTAGTCAATCAGCAAGAAAGCCACATCATGAGGGTGGAAGTTAA
>NZ_GL622183.1:127522-132869 GCF_000185265.1 Streptococcus oralis ATCC 49296
AATAATCATCACATCAATCGTCCCATTATGTAGACGAACAATAGTACCAATAGGTAATAAATTAGACATTCTTCTCTCCTTTTTCTACTATTTTAATGATTTCAAACCATCTATTAAGTTGGTAATCAAATTTGAACATAAATATCACTAAAAAACTAACCAGCAAAAAGAGTACGGCAATGGTTTCATTTCCAATGACAAACAAAAGAATAGCGACTACAGTTAGGATTCTAAAAAGATTAAGAAGACATTTAAAGTACCCCCTTCTTCTCTTCAAAGATCTGACAAATTTCTTACTCTGTTCCTCATCCAACTCTGATTTTTTTAATTTTAAAGTTCCGTGGTAAAATCTGATAATCAAAGCGGCTAAAAAATAAGATAAAACGCCTAAAATCAGAACCGTCCCAACTCGGACTAACTGATTATTAAATATTCCAGCTTCAGCCAATATATCAGAAATTTTATTGATAATGTATAGCGTAACAGGCAATAGAATATAAGACCAGTAATTAGGAGAAGATGTTTCCTCTAGCAATACCTTATTCTCCCAATCAAAATGATAATTTTTGTTCTCCCATATCCCTAAATTAATAATTGTTTCCATATGTACATCCTTTTTAATTAAATACACTACCTAACCCCGAGAAAAATCCATTAACTGCATCTCCCGCACTGTCCCATATTTTCTCAGCTGTATCACCAACAGATTTCATCGTATCACCTACTACTTTCTTTGTACTATCCCAAACATCACCAGCAAATTCCACAACTTTATCTCCATATTTATCATATAGATAATCAAATCCCATTGACAATCCTACACCAGCAAGGAAACCAATCGGACCACCTACAGTACCTAAAGCTAATTGAATCAGGAGATGTCCACCTGTCTTCACTGCTGCATCTCCAAGTTCTTCACCACTTAACAATTGCCCTGCAAAGTCAATTGCCGCTCCTAATCCAAATGGTAATGCTTTCGCAAATTTAGCGCTCCCTAAGAATCCATCTAATTTATTCACTAACGGTATTACAGCATCTCCAATTTTCTCAATAGTTTCTCCCACCATTTTATTAACTGTAGATCCAGGTGCAGTTGATAGAAGTGCACTTAATCCATATTTCGTTAGTGTATTCCCAATCTGTGATTTTAAGCCATTGATTAAATATGGAACTTGATATGGAAGCATGTAAGAGGTGTAATATTCTGTCGCTAACTCAGACCATTTATCACTCAATTTTGAAGTGATACTTTCCTTAAAAAAATCTACAGACTTATTTTTTAGATCATCCAGAGAAATATTTATACCATTTTGTTGTAGGAAATTAAAAACATCATTTATAGCTTCTTCGCTAATTTCTCCTCTTTTATATGCCTCTAAAGTATCTGATATCATTTTTACAATATCATTGGTTCCTTTTTCAACATAATTCTTCAAAGCATTATTCACACTATCAGGAAGATCCCTTCTATAGCGTTTTCGATAAGCTTCGAGCGCTTTCACATCATCCTCAGAGAGTTCTTTGCCATCTTTTATTTTCTCAAGAACCTTCTTATAATCTCCGTCAATCTTAACCTTATTTTCCCACTCACCCTCGATATTCTTTGCCCATCCCAAAGTATGCACAGAGTGCTTGGGAAAAGTACCACTAAAACTTGAAAACTCTGTTTGGATTTGACTTAAGCCCGTTTGGAGATTTTGAGCTAAGTCATCAACTAAGCTATTACCTTCCCCTACAGAAAAAACTTCATTAGAACTTCCAGCAAACATATTTAACTTGCGGAGCTTATCTATTTTTTCATTTCTTTGTTTTAGGAGTTCATCCATACGATTTGAAAGACTACTTAAAGTGCTTGCATTTGTAGATTCATCTCCAACCATTGCATTGTACATCCCTCTAATGCTGTGAAGACTAGCTTCAAGACTACGAATTTCACTTTCAAGTACCTCTGAATCAAGATCCTCATCGCCAACTTCTGAACGATATTTTGATGGTAGCTTTGGAACAGCTTCACTCACCAATTCTGTATACATGATAGCTCCCTTGAGCAAGGGAGTGATTACATTCATACCATATTGTTTACCACTATCATAGGCTGCCCCTTGCAAATCTCCTGCATTATCAAATGCTGATAATGCAGAAATTGCTTGATCGTAGGAGACTATTCTAACTTCTCCCACAGAAGCCATTGTCTGACCCTGTGTATCAGAAGATCCTAATACCATTTTTACCATATTACTTATGCGACTCCTGTTCTATCATTAATTTCTTTCGAGCATGGCAGAGCTCATCTAACTCTCTTTCCAATCGGTCTTCTTGTTTCTTGATTGAATCTTTTCGTTCCTCCGACCACGCTTCAACTAATGCACCTACACTGCCTATGTCCATTATCAAATCTTGATAAGTTTGATAATCTTTTGACGATAGAGGCAATTCTAAGATTTGTCGCAATGGAAGCAGACTTTGTCGATGCATTTCAAATAGTTCATTTTCTTTGCGAGTAACTTTCTTCTTCTCCAAACTTAGTTGATTTAGAAAATTATCCAATTCTTTTGATTTATTATCGATTTCTTCTAATGTTAGTTTCTTCATTATTCCTCTTCTGAAAAATAGCTACTATTTGGAACAAATGTAGTATTATTCTTTGGAACTGCACTCGTTTGAGGTAGCGTAGAAGTATTGGTATCTATGTTTCCAGCAAGCTGACTATCCACTGCTACAAACTCAGCGGCTGTACTCTGTATCCGTGAAACAAATCCATTTAAAACCTCTGCAATAGAAGACGCGTACTCAGCTTCTTTAGGAATCTTCTCCGCAGCTGTACTATTTCCTGGATACTCACTCGATTGGTCTAGAACAACTTTATTTCCAGATATAATACTACTAGATGAGCTAGCAATTCCAGATGCAATAGAACTAGCTACTTCTTCTTTACTTTGTATTAGTGGCATACAAATTCCTCCAAATTAGTCATTTTTAGTAATTTTTAATTTAACAGCTTGTTTACGATCATGCAGATAAACCTCATCCAACTCTAGTCGAGCCTCTCTATTATTATAAGGTTTATCTAAAAACATTTGATCCATTAAACGCATACCCAACATAACCCACTGCGCATTGGATTTAAGATATTTCGGAACTTCATGGATGTTATTTCCAATATATGAATACTCACCACCAATTACAAAATGCAATCCTACACGCAAACCATTTTTGAATAAAAAGTCCAAATCTTTTTCTGACAGACCATGCTCAACAATTACTTTTATATTTGGCATAAAAATCAACCAATCAGAGTATAAGTCTCCTTCTAGTCGACGATTAACTTCAAATATTAATTGTTGAGCTATTTCAGAAATCTCTTTTTTACTACTAATATACGTTGATACTTTTTCACTATAAGATCTATATTCCTCCAGTGGATCTACAAGCATCACTTTTAATTTCTTTCCAAAACAGAGTGATGTATTCAATAAATGATGTGTTTGATTTTCTAATGACTCAGCAGAATCAGACAGATAAATCAAGCTTTTTAATTGATTAAACGAAATAGCAATACTCTGTACCATTTCAAACTCCAAACCAATCGGCAATTCCCGATTCTCAATAGCCTCTTGCACATCAGGCAAATTCAAAAATTCTTCCATCGTCAACTCCTCTGGCACCATCGGAATGGCACTTGGGCGCTGTCCGGTCCAGGCTTCTTGGAGGGAAGCGACTTCCTGACGTAGGTTGTTGAGGACTTGGGTGTCGTTGGCTCCATAAACTGGGAGTGCCAGCTGGATGACATCCACCTCTTCACGCTTCATAAGAGCCCGTCCCTTGATGTCTTCCATAGTCATAGCGAGTGGTGTAGAGCCCACGATGGCCCGCACTTCACCAGCCTCATTCTGTGGCAGGCTCAACTGGTGCTTGAAGTTTGAGTAGAGTTGAGCACGAAGGTTAGTCTGACGTCCGGCTGTCATCAAGAGGTGAACCCCGATACTGAGACCTTCACGGGAGATACGCACCAAGAGCTTGAATAGTTCCGCCTCATAGGCTTCTTCCTTGAAGGCTTCATAGCTATCTAAAAGGATGACAATTGCCGGCTCTTCCTGACCACTAGCCTGACGGTAGAGTTCTAAGGTCCCAACTCCATAGTCCGCAAGCAGTTTCTTACGACGGTTGAGTTCTTTCTCCATGATTCGTACAAACTTAGAGATCTTCTCCGTTTGGTCCAGAAGCATGGTATCCGCCACCTGTGGAAGCTTAGACAATGGAGCCAAACCATTGGTCCCAAAGTCCATCAAGTACATGGTAAGATCCTTGGGACTGTACTTTCTCGCCAAGTCCATGGCTGCGGTTTGCAAGAAGGTCGTCTTTCCTGTACCCGGACTTCCGTAGAGGAGGATATGACCATCCTTGGAGAGATTGATAGAGACAGCTTCCTGCTTCTGGGCCTGCGGGATATCCGCCATCCCCAAGAGGACAGAGAGTGATTTCTCTTGTGCCCATGCTACTGCTGGTTGCACTTCTTCCAGCTCCTCTAGCGCGATGCGCTCCTTAAGTGGTGGCAACCATGGCTGTGGCACTGGAGGAATCTCTTGTTCCTCACACAAGAGCTGGATATGGTGCACTATCGCATCCAACTCTGTTGGAACTTCCTTGATCTCATCCACATCTTCTAAGCCTGAAAGATCTTCATTCAAAATCTCATACTGCCCCAATTCATTGATCAGGTAGATAGTATGGTCCTCGATCCCCATATCGTCCTTATCCGGCTGGTAATCCGCGCCTGACCAAGCTGACTGGAAGAGCTCATAGACTTCATTATTTCCGACCTGCAGATAGGCACGCCCCGTCTGGGTAATTTCGGCCGCATCCGGTGTATGAAGCATTTCATTGGAGTCCGAACGATCCGCCACCTTAAGGGCAATCTTGAAGCGAGAGTTGGACCAGATCTGGTCATCCACCACACCTGATGGCTTTTGAGTAGCTAGGATCAAGTGAACCCCGAGGGAACGCCCGACACGCGCAATAGATACCAGCTCCTTGATAAAGTCAGGCTGGTTGACCTTGAGCTCTGCGAACTCATCCGAGATGAGGAAGAGGTGAGGGAGAGGTTCTGTCGCTTCTCCGTTTTTAAATTTCTTCTGGTATTGATTGATATGGTTGACTTCGAACTCTCCAAAAAGTCGTTCACGACGATGGATCTCCGCATTGATCGAAGCCAAGGCTCGCATGGATTGGGCACCATCCAAGTTAGTAATCGTCCCCAAGAGGTGAGGTAGGTTTTTAAAGAGATTGGCCATCCCACCACCCTTATAGTCAATCAGCAAGAAAGCCACATCATGAGGGTGGAAGTTGA